>JALXER010000312.1 GCA_027069385.1 Paracoccaceae bacterium | reverse complement strand
CGGATCGAGGGCCTTATCACAGCCAATGAAGCGTTGGCGGACACCGCTCGGATCCTGCGCCCGGTTCCGGGAATTGGGCCTGTAGCCAGGGCACAGACCTGTAAACCCCGCGCCGCCGGTTTGGCAGATTTTCGCCCTGACTGCGTTGCAAGGCCGAGAAGTGAGCCGGAAAAGAAAACCTTCCGGGGGAAGGTTTTCCCGGCGAACAACCACTATAACCTGACGACTCAGATTTGATTCCAGTTTTGGTTTGTGAATACCTGTTCGACCGTTTGTCCAGTTCTGCGTCTGACAGCTTTTGCTTGGGCCCATTTTTGTTCTATCGGATTGAGGTCCGGAGAATACGGTGGCAGATATTCGAGCGTATGGCCCGCCTGCCTTACGTGTTCTTTTGTGTCGGCTCTTTTGTGGAATGTCGCATTGTCCATGACCACAACAGATTTCGGCGGCAGCTTCGGGATCAGGTCCTTTTCAAGCCAAAGATTGAAGATATCGGCATCGACATTGGCGGTGGTCAGCCCAATGCTTAACAAAACCTTGCCAAGCAAGGCCCCGATCACATTGACACGCCCCTTTGCATGCCAATCCTGCCGGCCAGAACAGCGCTGACCGCGCGAGGCATATCCTGGGCAAAACCGCTCTCGTCGAGGTAGACGATGGGCCTGCCAAGTGCCTCATATATTTGTATTTTCTTCCGGAAGACACGCCGTCTGGCGGCGCTCGCCTTCGGGTGCCCCAGGGCTTTTTTTGTATGTAACACCGAGCTTGCGCAGCGCCTGCCAGATGGCCTTGGGCGTCACGCCAAACCGCGCGGCGCGCTCGTATTGGTAAGCGTCAGGGTGGTCCCGCACATCCTGAGCGAGTTTATCAGGGTCAAGCTTGCGGGGCTTTTTACGCACATAAGGCTTGGGTTCCAAACGGTTCGACCAGCGCTTAACAGACGCAATCCCGACCGAAAACCGATCAGCCGCTTGCGCAAAACTCAAACCCCCAGCGTCCTTAACCTGCAAAACATGGCGGCGGAATGAAATAGAATAGCTTATGCCCTATAGTATCATACTTTTGTCGTTTGGCTATACCTGCCTACGCAGCATCGCAAGACACCATGGTCGCCTTGGCGAATGAAGACTACGACCGCGCCGCGCTGTATTTTATACAGGCAGGGCTTGAGATGTTTACCGCCGGGGTTTCTATACAGGGGGCCGCAGCCCAAAGAGCGGCAATCTCGGAAAATGTAGCCGAGGCAACCTTAATCCCCGCACAAGTCCCAGGAAAGTTTGCAGGCGCTTCAATGGAAGCTTTAAGTACATCACAGAGGTTTACCGTTGACGTAAGACGAATTATTAATGGGTGGGGAGACGAATTTGGATGTCACACATGTGGAGCACCTACCCCGGGGACAATAACTGGAAATTGGGTTCCGGATCATATTCCGGCAAGTTCACTTTGGGATGGCATTGGAGTTCAACGTTTATACCCACAATGCCTTCAATGCAGTAGAGAACAGGGGCTGGAAATTATTAGGGTGTGAACCCAAATTAACCTATTTATATATTGTGTAAACACTGATTCAATCTTTCAAAAGGAGATTGTATCATGCGTTTTGACTTAACTGATGAAGAATGGGCCATCATTGAGCCTTTGTTGCCGCCGCGCATTCACGGACCAAAGCGGGTGGATGACCGCAAGATACTGAACGGGATATTCTATATTTTAGGCACAGGTGCTCCGTGGCGCGACCTGCCCGAGCGCTACGGCCCGCGCACCACGGTTTACAATCGCTATGCCCGATGGGCGCGGCGGGGCGTTTGGCGGGGTATTTTCGAGGCGCTGGCCCGAAATGACGAGGACAGCCTCCTATTTATCGACGCTTCCATCGTCAAAGCGCACCGTGCGGCAACTGGCGCAAAAGGGCGGGGTGAGAGAGGACCGTGGCCCCGGTGGGGCCGCGTAAGCCCCTCGAACGCGCAGGGTATCCATTGCCCGGCAGGTGATTGCCTTCAATCACCGAGAGGGGGCGCTCACGCGGAGGCCGCAGCAGCAAGGTCCACGCGGTTGTAAACGAAAAAGGCCAGTTAATACGGGCCCTTATCACTGGCGGGCAGGGGGCCACAGCCCCCCTCGCGCATAAATGCGCGTACCCCCCGAGGGTGCTTGGGCATACCCTTTTTGCCAGAATGGCAAAAACCCTTATACGGCACAACGCGCGCCTATCCGGGTGCTGCCCGTCGGGTAGCTCCAAAACCGAACGCAGTGAGGCCACCGCCGCCGGCAGCACGGTTTTCAGCTTGCTGAAAACCGCGCCTTGAGCGAAGGGGGGCTTTAGCCTCCCTGAGCGATAGGCGGGCCTTGGGGGGTAACGGGAGAGATAAGGTAGCAGGTTGGTCAGGGCGCCGAGGCTGTGATTATTATCCGTTTCAGGAGCGCAACACCTCTTAGCCTTAGTTAAAATGTTTCATTTGGCCCAAAATAATGCATAGCTTGGCTCTGGATTTACTTGTTTATTATTGGAGAAGTATTATGCGCAGACTTTTATTGACTTGCACGGCTGCGGTCTTTGCAACCGCAGGTATCGCGGGCAGTCCCGAAGCCCCCACCCTTCCGAGCGTAAATGTATTGCCCGTTGCGGCCGCTTCGAGCGGTGACTGGAGCGGGTTTTATGCCGGTGGTCTGGTCAGCTTTGACGGCGGTACGCTTGATTATGCCAATCCGCCCGGCACGCCGCCATTCGTAAGTTATACTTATGACAAATCCACATCTTATGGCGGGTTCGTCGGTTACAATATGCAGCGCGGGAACCTGGTTTTCGGGGCCGAAGCCGATTACAACAGCGGTGGCATTTTTGTCGCCGGATTTCCTGCTGAAGCGACGACATACACGGTTGACCTGAAAGGACGCGTCGGTTTTGCGTTTGGCAATGCGCTCGTCTACGGCGTGGTTGGCTATTCGATGACCGAATGGTCTACCATTGCAAGCTATTCGGCTGGTGGCATCAGCTATGGCGGCGGGGTCGATTATATGATGGGCAACCACATGTTTGTCGGGGCTGAATATCTGGCGCGGGATATGCGTGGCGAACAATCGGGCGGCTCTGGAAACGAGGGGCACAGCCAGATTCAATCGGCCCAGATCCGTATCGGGTGGAAGTTCTAAACCGGCACTTGCCGCTCGGGATTGCAGTTTATGGGTCTACACCCTAGAACCGGCGCATCTGATATGTTGCACCTGACGGAAAGCCCATGCCTGCAAAACCGATTGACAACCACCCGCTGCGCTATCCGCTCAATAACGAGCTGCATGCGCGCCCCTTCCCCGAGTTGACCGCCCCGTGCCGCGCGGCCTATCTGGCGATCAAGCAACCCGCCAATGCGGCCAAACGCGACCGCGGGCTGGACCGCGCACACCTGCTGGCGCTGCTGGACCGATTTGGCGCGGCGCATCCGCCCCCCGACGCTACGCATCACGCGGTCAGCCTTGGGCGCTCTTTCCTGAAATGGGAGATGCACTCCGAATTTGTCAGCTATACGCTTTATGCCGACGGGGTGGCCGAACGGCCGTTTGACGGCTCGGCATTTGATCTGTTCCCGCGCGACTGGCTGGCCGTTGCGCCCGGCGTGGTGATCAGTTCGGTGCTGGTGCGGATGGAAAGCGCCGATCTGGGTAAGGCATCCATGCCCGCACTTAGCCGGAAACTGGCGAAATGGTTCGTCCCCGAGGGGCTGAGCGCGGCCTATGTGGTGGACCGCGAGGCCGTGGTTGCCAGCGATTTCCGTATCGATGAAAGCGGCCATGTGCGCTTTGCCATTATGGCCAACAAGGGGATTTCCAAGCGGCGGCTGGGGCGGATCACCCAGCGGTTGCTGGAAACCGAAACCTATCTGAATGCATCCATGCTGGCCTTTCCCGTGGCGCGCGACGTGGCGCAACAGGTCGATGCGATGGAGGCCGAGCTGAACGGCGTTTATGCCGACCTGTCGGCGGATAAAAGCAGGGATTCTACCACGTTGGAGCAAATGCTGGGGCTGGCCGGGCGGATAGAGGATCTGGCCTCGCGCACCGCATTCCGGTTTGGCGCGGCCGAGGCCTATGCCAAGATCGTAGAGGAGCGTATCGCGCTGTTGCGCGAGGAACGTTTCGAGGGGCGGCAGTTGATTTCGGAATTCATGATGCGGCGCTATGAACCGGCGATGCGCACGGTGCTGTCCACCCGCGCGCGCCTGCAAGACCTGTCATCGCGCACCGAACGCGCCGCCAATCTGCTACGCACCCGGGTTGACGTAGAGACCGCGCAACAGAACAAGGATGTGCTGATGCGCATGAATGACCGCGCGGCGCTGCAACTGCGCTTGCAAGAAACGGTCGAGGGGTTGTCGGTGGTGGCGATCAGCTATTACGCGGTGTCATTGCTGGGCTATTTTCTGGCACCATTGGCCCCGCTTGTCGGGCTGGAGAAATACCAGATCAGCGCTGCCATCACGCTGCCGGTGGTGCTGCTGGTCTGGTGGCTGGGTAAACGCATGCGCAAGCGGTTGGAAAAGCCCTGAACCGGCGCAAGGGGTGCGCCGGTTCAGGTTGGTGTGCATCAGTCGTGGATGCGCACGCCGTTTGCCTCAAGTGCCGCGATCTGCGCGGGATTGGCGGGCGGGTTGTTATACATGGTCACGCTGCGCAGTTTTTCCAGCGCCAATAGCGGCGTTAGGTCGCTGACGGCGGTATCGGAAATGCTGAGATAGGCCAGTTCCGGCTTGCCTGCCAGCGCCGAAATATCGCTGACCATGGTATTGTCCGCGCTAACCGTGCTTAGGCGCATCAGGTTTGCCAAGGCCGAGATATCCGCAACCTGCGTATCCGAGAATTTGATCTCTTTCAGGTTGGCCATGCCCGAGACCACCGAAATACTGTTGATCGGGGTGCGTTCAAGCGACAGCTTTTCCATCATGCGCAGGCCGAAAATCGGGAACAGGCTGTTCACTTGCGTGCCGTTGATATTCAGCCGGGTCAGGCCGACCAGACCGGCAAGCGGGGCCAGATTGTTTACGCCGGTATCGCGCAGTTGCAGATAGCGCAGCGCGTGCAGCTGGGCCAGCGGTGTCAGGTCGCTAACCGCGGTTTTGTCCAGATACAGCTTTTCCATGGTCGACATGCGCTCGACAATGCTGACATCGGCAAAAGAGGTCTCGGACAGGTCGAGTTCACGCAAGGTATACAGCACCGCCAGCGGCCCGAAATCGGTCACCGGCACCCGTGCAAGCGCAAGCCGGCGCAACCCGCCCATGCTCACAAGCGGGGACAGGCTGGTGATATGGGTCCGGTCCAGAACAAGTTCGGACATGCCGCTCAGGGGTGCCAGCGCCGAAATATCGGTTATCGGCGTACTGCGCAGATTCAGGTAATTCAGTGCAAGCAGGTTGGAAAGCGGGCTTAGGTCGGTAACGCTTGTATCCGCCAGGTTCAGCTCTCCGAGTGCTTTCAGGTTAGCAAGCACCGAAAGGTCGGTAATCGGAGTGCCCGACAGGTCCAGCGCGCGCAGCCAGGGCATATTCGCCAGCGGCGAGAAATCGGTAATATCCAACCGGCCGAGATTGATCTCTTTCAACGACGGGATGGTCAGCAATTCGGGCGGAATAAAGGTCAGCCCGTCAACGCTGCTCAGATAAATGGTGGTGCAATGCTTTTCGATGCATTCGTTGATTTTGTCCATCGCCTCGGGGGGCGTTGCCTGTGCGTTGGCGCTGGTGTTGAAAAGTGCGGCACCCAGAAAAATCCCGCTGAAAAGATGTTTGAAAATCGTCATACTGTCCCCTGTTCATGGTTTATTCGCCCACCATAATGCAAATTTTGATCAGGGCAACCTTGCAAAGCCGTTTCGGGGGGCGTATCAGCACCGCGTGCCGGATTGTCTGGCAGAAGTCTCCGCTGACCTTCTATAAAAATACGGGAATAAACGAATGAACAAGAACCTGATGACCGGCGTAATCGCCATGGCTGCTGTTGTGGTTGCCTCTAATATACTGGTGCAATTCCTGATGGGGGATTGGCTGACATGGGGGGCGTTTACCTATCCGTTTGCCTTTTTGGTCACCGACCTGATGAACCGGGCTTATGGCGTTGCGCAGGCGCGCAAGGTTATTCTGGCAGGGTTTGTGGTCGGGGTGGTCTGCTCGCTGGTTGGCACGCAGATCACGCTTGAATTCGGTCCGGCGGTAACGATGCGTATCGCCATCGGCTCGGGGACGGCGTTTCTGGTGGCGCAACTGACCGATGTGCTGGTATTTGACCGGCTGAGGGCCGGCAAATGGTGGCGGGCACCGCTGGTTTCCTCGGTGGTCGGGTCGTCGCTGGATACGGCGCTGTTCTTTACCATCGCCTTTTCAGCCATGCTGGCCTTTCTGGAGCCGGGCAACGACGTTTCGTTCTTTACCCAGCCCAAGGCTCTGCTGGGCGTCGGGCCGGTAGCGCCGCTTTGGGTCAGCCTTGCCGTGGCCGATTTCGGGGTGAAAATGGCGCTGGCAATGATCGCGCTGATCCCGTTTCGCAGCCTGACCCGCCGCATGCAGCCCAACGGGTAACAAAGTTTTGCTTTGTATTTTGGCAAATCCGTGCCAAGATTCATTTTATCGTTAACTTTGAGAAAGGAGGTGCCAATGTCTATTGGGAAATTGGAGCAGATGGTTGAGGTTATTCGCGAGGTGACCGTCTAACGGGGCAGCCCCCTTTGGGCGCACATCTGGCTAACGGGTCCAAACCCGGCTTTGCCACCTCCAAACTCAAGTCTGGGCCGTTCCGGTTTGCCGGTGCGGCCCTTTCTATGCGATGATCTCGGGCCAGAGCGCCGCATTTTCAGGCCGGAACACGCCCAGATGGCCGACTTTCGACAGCCCGAATTGGCGCGGGTCAAGGGTGATCGGGGTAATCTGCGCGTCGGTGTAATACTGTTTTAGCCGCCACACCGCCTTGGGCGGCATCATCTTGTCATCCGCAAATGCGATCATTTTCAGGGGTCCGGTATAGGGTGGGGGCAGGGACTCGGGCAGCGATTTGCCCATATCGCAGCGATAGAATTGCTTGCCGGTACACCAGCGCCGCCACTGGCTGTAAACCCCGCCGGGCAGATCCGGCCCCATCATCATCCGGCGCGCCGGAAGATAGCCCAGAACCGCGTTGACCGGCACCGCCGGACCGTACCAGAAAGCATAGACCGCTGCCCGATAGGGCCAAGGATGGTCGCCTACCTGAATGGCACCGCTGGCCACCGAAATCAGCCGGTCAATCCGGTTGCTGTCTTGCTGCAACGGCACCATAAACCCGCCCAGCGAATGGCCAATTACCCATAGGGGTGCATCGCTATAAAACGCCTTGGCCGCGTCTCGTGCGGCGCTTTGATCCTGCAGCCCCCATTGGGCCAGTGTCGCGGTTGATCCTTTCATCCGGCCGGTGCCCGAGGCTCCGAAATCGCGGTAATCATAGGTCAGGCAGGCATAGCCCTGCCCGGCCAGCCACGCGGCAAAATGGCGATAAAATCGCTGGGGCACGCCGACAGCGCCGTGCAGCACAATCACCGCTTTGGGGGCGCCATCGGGCCGGAACAGCCGCGCCGCCAGCCGCGCGCCGTCTGCCGTGGTGATTTCCCGCTTTTCCGCCATGGTCCCCCCAAGCCCTGATTTGGACGGCCACCCTAGACCGACCGCACCGAAATGCCTATAGATAGATTTTTGGAGAACCCCGAAGATGCACGACCTAACCCTAATTCGCCACGGACAGGCCCAGACCGGTGCCAAGACCGAAGCCAGCTATGACAGCCTTTCGACGCTGGGGCTGCAACAGGCCGCGTGGCTGGGCGAACATATCCGCGCCTCGCACGGCTATGACCACGTGGTTTCGGGCAGCCTGAACCGGCAGGTGCAAACCGCGCAAGGGCTGGGGCTGGATGCGCCCCGCAGCATCGATGCACGCCTTAACGAGATGGACTATTTCGGCTTGGCCGCCAGCCTTGAACAGACCGCCGGCATCCCGTGGCCCCGCTCCGAGGCCGAGTTTTCAACCCATGTGGTCAAGCTGCTAAGCGCATGGCGCGCCGGTGATATCATTGACGGGCTGGAAAGCTATGACGATTTTTGCGCCCGTATCACCGGGGCGCTTAATGACGCGCGCGCGCGTGGGGGGCGGGTGCTGATCGTGACCTCGGCAGGGGTGATCGCTACGCTGACCTCGCTGGCGCTGGAACTGGACGTACCGGCAAAATCACGCATGTTTGCCAATGTGGCCCATACTTCGGTACACCGGTTTTCACTGCGTGATGACGGCCTGCACCTGACCCAGTTCGCCGCCACGCCGCATTTTGACCATGCCGACCGGCAGGAGGCCAGAACGTATATCTGATGATCCGGATCAACGACCATATCACCTTGCAGGACTGGGAACTGACCGAAAGCTTTGTGCGATCCTCGGGGCCGGGCGGGCAGAATGTGAACAAGGTCTCTACAGCGGTCGAATTGCGGTTCGAAGCGGCGCGCAGCCCTGCCATCCCGCCCGATGCCAAGGCGCGGCTGAAAAAACTGGCCGGATGGCGCTGGACATCAACCGGTGCGATTATCATTACCGCCGAAAAGCACCGCACGCAGGCCCGCAACCGCGCGCTGGCCGAGGAAAAGCTGCGCGAACTGGTTCTGTCGGCGCTGCATCGCCCCAAGCGTCGGGTCAAAACCAAACCGACCTATGGCTCGCAACAGCGCCGCATGGACAGCAAGACCAAACGAAGCAAGATAAAAACCCTGCGCAGCAAACGTATCGACCATGATTAACGCGTTTTGGCGAAAAATCGAAACGCTTTGGTTGACCTTGGTCAAGTATTTTATCCCTTCGATTCCTTATGATGAGTCGAAACAACAAAGGGGACAGCTATGCGCAAACCAGCCGCACCGAAAACGACAGCGAACACGCAAAAACCAGCCGCCAAGGAAACGTCAGATATGCCAACTCCGACCGACAATCTGATCAAGTTCGAGCAGGGCCATTACCCCTATACCGACAAGATCAAGAAATCCGAGTATGAAAAGCAAAAGGCGCTGTTGCAGGTCGAATTGCTGAAGGTGCAAAAATGGGTAGAGGATACCGGCTCCAAGGTGGTGATCCTGTTTGAAGGGCGCGATGCAGCGGGCAAGGGCGGCACGATCAAACGGTTCATGGAACACCTGAATCCGCGCGCGGCCCGCGTGATTGCCTTGGCCAAGCCAACCGAACGCGAGTTGGGCCAATGGTATTTCCAGCGCTATATCGAGCATCTGCCCTCGACCGGTGAAATGGTGCTGTTTGACCGCAGCTGGTATAACCGCGCCGGTGTGGAACGGGTCATGGGGTTTTGCACACCGACCCAGTATCTGGAATTCATGCGCGAAGCCCCCGAAATTGAACGCATGTTGACGCGCTCGGGGATCTATCTGTTCAAGTACTGGTTCTCGGTGACGCAGGATGAGCAGCTCCGCCGGTTCAAATCGCGCGAAACCGACCCGTTGAAACAGTGGAAGCTGTCGCCGGTGGATCGGGCCAGTCTGGACAAATGGGATGATTATACCGAGGCCAAAGAGGCGATGTTCTTTTACACCGATACCGCCGATGCGCCCTGGACCATCATCAAATCGAACGACAAAAAGCGGGCGCGGCTGAATACCATGCGGCATTTCCTGTCTCAAATCCCCTATCCGGACCGCAATATCGAAAATGCGCCACTGCCCGACCCCAAAATTGTTGCTTCAGCCAGCCATGTGATCGGCACGGACGAGCATATTCTGGGGAAATCGTTGCATCCTTCGGCCCGGGCAAAGTAAGCTGGGCCGGATAGCAATTGAACAAGGCCGGCCCATGCGCGTTATAAAACCTTTCCTGTTGATTGCGGCGGCCCTGCCGCTGCTTTCCTGTGCCAAAACCACCCAGTACCCGCCGCTGGACCCGGGCGTGTTTCGCGCACAACCCCTTGCCCGCACCATTGAACGCACCCCGCCTTTTGCGCGTCACATCGCGCAGGGCCGCGCCGGTGTCGGGGGCGGGATTGGCGGCATGATCATCGGGCTGGCGGTCAATACGGCGATCAATCAGGATGATCGGGCGCGCAGCAAGATCGGTCAGGTGCCCTCGCCCGAAAATGTTGATCCGGGCGAGATTATCGAAACCATGATTGCCGAGCATCTGGCGCAGAATTTCGGTGCGCGGCCCTTTCTTGGCAGTTTTTACGCCGGTTCGGTGACCGAGACCATCAGCACCGAACGTGCCCCGCAAATCGCCACGCTGGCACAGCGTCGAGGCCTGTCGGGGCTGGTGGTCGATGTGGTGGTGCAGGAATTTTACGCCGACAGCACCGGACGCAATCTCGGGCTGGTAGAAGAGGCGTTTCTGGTCAGAATCCGTGCGCAAATGACGCTGGTCGATGTGGCCAGCGGCGCGGTGGTTGCCCAGGCCGAATGCCTGTCGGATAACGGCACCGCCCAGCCGATTATCAACGCCATTACCGACGGGGGCAG
Source organism: Paracoccaceae bacterium (assembly GCA_027069385.1). GTDB lineage: Bacteria > Pseudomonadota > Alphaproteobacteria > Rhodobacterales > Rhodobacteraceae > UBA3077. The sequence continues at coordinate 2,020 of JALXER010000312.1, read as the reverse complement.
CCTGACCGGCCTGTTGGCGCAAAAGGCTGCGGCCAATTGCGCCCGCAGCCTGATTTCCCGTGCGTTACACTAAGTCTACACGCGCTAACGCCTATTCGCCCAGCAAGCCGTCCAGCAGCGCCGAGAATGATGCGTAGGACATGTTCTGGTTCAGTTCTCCGTTGATGATGAATTGCGGCGTGGCGGAAATGTTGTCTTTGGTGACATTCTCGCGGAAGGTGGCAATCAGGGTTTCCTGCGCGGCCTCGTCGGAATAGCAGGCGACCACGTCCTCCTCGGACATGCCGGCCTGACGGCCAATGGCGCGCAGCCCCTGCGCAATCGATGCCTGCGTGCGATCCCCTAGCCATTCGTGCTGGCGTTCCATCAGCAGCGAGGTCATGCCGAAATAACGCACCCCTCCACCGCAGCGTGCCACCATATCGGCCCACAGCCCGGCCCCGTCAAAATAGACCGGTCGAAAAATAAAGTGGATCTTGCCGGTGTCGATATAGTTTTCCTTGAGCGAGGGGAACACATCGCGGTGGAAATTGGCGCAGTGCGGGCAGGTAAAAGAGGCGTACTCGATCACCGTAACCGCCGCATCGGGGTTGCCCAGCATCATATCCCCCAACGAGGCCTGAAAGGCAGACATATCGCCGCTTTCCTGCGCTAGCGCCATGCCCGAGGACAGCGCGACCGCACCCCCCGAGATCAGGCCAAGCAGGGTGCGACGGTCAAGGGAATTAATCGGATTCATCTGGTTTCCTTTACGATTTTGAATAGATGGTGCGGCCAAGCTTTTCCAGCTTTTGGCGCAGGGTTTCATCGGCAACACCGCTGACGGTGGCGTTGATCTGGGCGGCCTGTTCGGGGGCCAGTTCCCTGGGCCGGTCGTGATTCCAGCCCTGTTGTGTTTCGGCAAACCCGACCTGGGCGGTCTGGGTCAGGCGGATTTCGGACACCGCGTTATAGCCATAGCTGGCATTGACCCGTTCGATAATGCGCGGCGCCTGCATGGTGATTTCGGGCGCATTGGCCCCGCTGACCAGCAATACAAGCTGCGCCCCCATGCCCTGCCGGCGATGGTTGATCTTGACGGGGCGGGTGGTGCTGGCAATGCTTTTCCCGACGATCTCGGGCCATTGGGTCAGCAACCGGACCTCGGAAAAGCCGCGCGCGCCGGTGGCCTTGGCGATGCGCCCCGACAACAACCCGCCCGCATGGGCAAAGCCCCTGCTATAGCGCGGTTTGCGCTTGCCTTTTGCGGCTGGATTGGGTGTGCTGCCCTGCATGGGCCCTCCGGCTGTGGTCGAGTCGCCCCAAGACTAGTCGAAACCGAAGGGAAAGCCACCCCCATGCAGTGCCTAAAAACCGTAACAGATGTGTGAAGTGGCGGATTTTGTCTCAAAAATGCTGCGATGGTATGATGGCAACGCCCGCAAGCTGCCCTGGCGCATCCCGCCCGCCAGCGCTGAACGCGCCGATCCCTATGCGGTGTGGCTGTCGGAAATCATGCTGCAACAGACGCAGGTCGCAACGGTGATCCCCTATTTCACCGCGTTCCTGCGGCGCTGGCCCGATATTTGCGCGCTGGCATCGGCAAAGGATAGCGACGTCATGGGGGCGTGGGCGGGGCTTGGCTATTACAGTCGGGCGCGCAATCTGCTGAAATGTGCCCGCGTGGTGTGTAATGACCATGGCGGGGTGTTTCCGGCTGACGAGGCGGCGCTGCGCGCTCTGCCCGGGATCGGCCCCTATACCGCCGCCGCCATTGCCGCGATTGCCTTTGGGCAGGCCGCGACGGTGGTTGATGGCAATATAGAACGGGTTATGGCGCGGGTTATGGCGGTAACAACACCGCTGCCCGCCGCCAAGCCCGCGCTGCGCGCCCATGCGGCGCGGCTGACTCCGCCGCGCCGCGCCGGAGATTATGCACAGGCGCTGATGGACCTCGGCGCCACGGTTTGCACGCCGCGCGCGCCCGATTGCGCCGCCTGTCCGGTGCGGGGCTGTTGTCGGGCTTATGACACGGGGCTTG
>JALXER010000311.1 GCA_027069385.1 Paracoccaceae bacterium | reverse complement strand
CTCAAAGAATCGTTCGGCGATACATTCGATCCCAATCAACCGGAAACCGACGAACTCAAACTTGAGGTTCTAAAGTTGGCAAAACGCTGGAAACCTCGAAAATAGTGGGGGTAGGACACCGCTTACGTTTCTTCCGTGCGACACGGATGCGACACGGCTTCCCCCTATGTTCCCATTGCATTCTGTTCGGACAGAAGAAATCCTCGCCACACCTTCGCGATCTCAAGGTTCCGCACGGAAACCTTGAAAATGCTGAAGACAACGCGAGTGCGCCCGCACTCCGTTGCAATCCTTAACGAGGTTCCTGTTGCCCAGCCAGCGCGTATTATGCCGCAGCCGTGCCCACACCATCCAGACGAACGCTGACCATGGTCACGCCGTTTCCAGCTGCAGTTGTCGCGATGCCGACAGGATACAGCCCCACAGCCGGTAGAGTGATTTCCTTGGCGGTATCATCCCATGCCACCTGATCGCCCTGAGCAATCACCGTGGCAGATGCCTTGGGCATGTCGAAAACGCCTGTGATCGCAATTTCCACGTCGTCGCCTTGCAGGGCGTCGCTGGTTGCAATGCCAAACAGCCCACCGATCAGGAGGCCCTGGCTGGCTGTGATGCCGCTCACTGGTGCGACGACGGTGATGATGTTACCGGGTTGGATAAAGGTCTTCATGGATCAGACTCCCTTGCTGGATTGAATTCGAACGACCGAAATTCTGTCCGCGCTGGCGATCCGGCGTTCCAGATCGGCCAGCGCATTGGCCATTTCGGTGTCTGTAGCATAGGTGATTCGCTTGCCGTCATATTCGACCGTGCACACCCCTTGGTAGCGGGCTGCCATGAGGGCATCCCGCTATTGGGTGAATTGCGTGGTATCCGCCATAGTTACGCACCTGCGTTCGCAAACCAGCCACGATGGTCGATGAAGCCCGCTCTAAAATCGAGGATGACGCGGATTTCCACGCCGTCCACATCCCGGCCGGATTTGCTTTCGACCTGAGGCCCTTCGCCTCCGGCGAGGTACGCAAACTCGAGGCCGTCGATCTCGGACGGATCGGTGGTGACGTACCAGCGGGTCACGCTCGCCAGACGGGGTTCGACCACCAGCGACAAAGAACCCGAGAACGGATTTACATCCGCCGCCTTGGCCGCCGCAACGGTAGCCAGCCATTTCTCGGCCACGGTTTCCAAGGCAGGCGGCACCATCAGATATTTCGGTGTCGCCCGGACAGGCTGACCGGAAAGGCCCTTTTGTGTTCTGAGCGTCAGCCGGGCAGCGGACAAGGTGGTGTCGGAAATGACCGCACCCGTGCCTGCCTTGTTACCATGGTCTGCGTGGAACAACGCCTTGGTATCATCCATCTTCGGACCATTGCCGCTGTTTGCCTTCAGCAGATCGACCAGAATACGGGCCTCGGTCTCGGCAGCGGCTTGTCCCATGCGCCGGGCAAGGTCGGAAAACGCCCCAAGATCATCGTTGACCAGCACCTGCCGGGTGATCCCGATCTTGCGCGCCCAGGTCTCGACCTTGTAGGATTCCTTGGCCTCAGTCATGGTCCCCGCCTTGATTTCACCGTGCTCGTTCAGCTTTTCCAGCATAGGGGTCTCGCCCAGCATCAGCTTGTTGATGGAGCGAAAATCCCTGGCGGTGGTCTGACGGCCCAAGCGGCGGATGCCGGAGGGAGCCGCCTGATATGCATCGCGAAGGGTGCGGCCCACGGTGTCGCCGAGGATAATCGGAAAATCAGACGTCGTATGCAGCGCGCGCGTGATCATGGAGGCAGGCGACAGTCCCGTGGTCTGGAAACCCCGCAGGGCCATCAGTTCCTTAGCCATATCCACGGGGGGTTGCATAGGCATAGCGGCGGGCTGGTTCGGATAGTTCATGGCCCGGGTTAATCCAGCTATAGAGTGCTTCGCCCATCTGCCGGGCGCGAATTTCCGGGTCGTCGTGGGAGTCGCCGATCTCCACGCGCGTCCGCTCAGTTCGGATGTCGCCACCGCCACGTTTAGCCAGTTCTTCGAAAGCCGCGCGGCGGGCCTCATTGGTATCGGCCTGCCGGTCAATGAGACCGTCGACAAAGGATTGATCCAGACCGGCGACGTTGGCGATGGAGCGGATTTCGGTGTTGATGGTGGCGCGAGTCAGAACAACATCCGGTGCTGTTTCGGTAGCCGAGGTGGTGTTTTGCGCCGGATCGTTATCGGGCACGGCGGTTTGATGTTCCATGTTGTTATGCTCCATGCGAACGGTTGCACCCGGATCGGCGGGCGAAGGGACAAGTGAAATCTCGTGCGGGGTCCAGCGGGTTGCCGTCCGGACACGGGTGCCGTTTTCGGTGCTGTCAGCCCATTGTTCGACAGAATAACCGACGCTGATGTGGCGCAGGATTCCGGCGGTAACATCCTGCCAGATAGGTTCGACCTCGGGCCGGGCAGAAAATTGGATGGTGGCAATGCCTTCTTTACCAGTGACGGAGGCATTGCGAATTGTGCCGAGCACGTCGCGAACAGCCGTTTGTCGATGGGCATCCAGCACGCTCGCGCCGATCAGGCGGGACAGGTCGACGGCCTTTGCATCAAGGCTCAGGCGCTCGGTGTAGCCGCCTTCAACATCCCTGCATTTGACCGGCGCGCCAGTTGACCAGGTGACGTCAACCGTGCGGGCGTCCAGATTGACGGATTGCGGCGCAATACTGGCGCGCCGGGTGATAATGGGTATGGTGTCAGGCATTGGCGGGGTCCTGTTGCAGCGGTGCTTGGCGCGGCTCAAAGCAAAGGCCCAGCGTATCAGCACGTTCCTTGTCGGACGCAATCTCGGCATCAATGTTTTCGGCGTCGTAGCCGCGCTCAGAGATAGCTTGCGTTCGGGATTTCAGACCCGCATCAATGGCGAGGATTTCAGCCTCCACATCCTTTTTCGGGTCGACATAATCAAACTTGGGCGGGAGCCATTCGCACCCCAGATAGGCCGTTGGGTTCCGGTCAAAATCATGGGCAGGGAGATCACCTGACAGAACCGCTAGGCGGACGAAGCGTTCCCACACAGGGCGACAGAACAAGTGTACTACAACATTGTGCTGTAGTTGCTCGACACGGCGGCGAAACTCGATCAGCCCAGCTCGGATACTTGAATAAGTGACACCTTCCAAATCACCTGACAGCAGTTCGTATGGCGACCCCATCCCGGCGGCGACCGCACGCAGGTGGTTCTTGACAAATGGGGCATAGGCGTCGTGCTCGGTTGGCGTGGAAAAGCGGATATCGGTGCCGGGGGGTAGTGGGATCAGGCTGCCGGGTTCCATGCCGACGGTTAGAACGCCTGAACTGTTGCTGCCTGACAGGCCACCAGCGGTGCCGTCCGGGTCCGTGATGAAGCCGGTAAAAAGCGCTGCGACCTTTGCCTTGACCAGAGAGGCATCCTCGAACTGGTCAAGCTCGTGGAGGCGCAACAGCACCGGAGCCAGCCAGGTGATGCCGCGAAGCTGCCCGGCGGCCAGTGGTTTGAACAGATGAATAAAATCGGCGGCGGGAACGCGCACGGGGTCCATGCGGCTGGACCCAAGCGGATCGCCCGGGCGAAAGGACGAAACCCGATAGGCGACACGTTGACCGGCAGAGTTGAACTCGATGCCGGCACGAACGCGCGCCCCACCGCCGATATCACGATGCAGGTCAGTTGGGACCTGTTCGCGATCCAATAGTTCGATGGAAAGGGGAACTGAAATACTGGCCTCAGGGGAGACCCGAAGCCGGGCGAAACTCTCGCCGCTTTCGATCATGGCCCGCACGGCCATGGCCTGAAGGCCGTAGAAATCCGCCAGCCACCGGTATCAGCATGGTCGGTCCAACGTAGCCAGAGGGATTGCAATGCCTCGCGAACCGCGCGGTCTGGATGGCTGGATTGCGGCTTGATTCCGGCACCAACCACATTGCCAACCAGACTGTCTACAGCTGCAGTGATCCAGGGGTTGTTCCGCGCATACCATCCGGCCCGTCGTGCCGCCGTGTTCGCGCCTGCCAGAATGGTGGCATTTAGGTCATTTATCGTTTGAGCAGAATCCCAACGGCGACCACTGCCCGCCGCGTCCAACGCACGGGTGCCAGTTCGGTTGAATAGTCGATTGATGAGAGTCCGCATGCGAGTAGAATCGCATGTCGGGGGGGCTTAAGATACTGGGAATGTTTGGTAATTGTGAGATCGGGTCCGGAAATTTCGAGAGATGATCGTTCCCGCACAACCTCCTGCTGTATGCGATTGTGTTTCAATGTGCCCACATATATCATGCTTGAGAAATGTAATTTCAAGACGGGCCATTCAACTCGGAATGAAACGCAAAATGCGGCCTCGCCAAAAATCGGCATTGCGGCAGATACAGACCTGTTAGGAAAATACTGTGGCATCTGAAATCAAGTACATCACGAATCCCGTAAGGGCAGTTACTGGTCCACGGGGATACACCTTAGAGCCAGCTGAAATTGAAAGGGCGGCACATCGAACGCGCGCTATTGTTGATAAGCTCGCCAATTTTGAGGTGAATGTGTTTGAAATTCTGGGAATGCGCAACCTAAGCGCTTTTGTTGGTGAGGTATTCGCGGCATCAATGATTTTAGTTTAGGCATTTTTTCGCCCCCACGTTGGAAAGGTCATGCGCTGAGCCCCCCCGTATACAAATGTTTCGGAAAGGAACCGCCTTTGTCCCAACCCTTGCTGGTCATTAACGAGTTGTCTGGTGGGTTTGGTGGATTTAATCTGCCACGCTTCTGAAACTGTCATGAAATGCCTTTTGTTTTGAAGTCTGTCACGCTTCACGATGTTCCACGCCGCTGACAAACTCTGTGACAAACAATGAATTGGCCGGAAACACATCCACCAAATACACCAAACCCACCAGATGAATTGGGACTCGATGTTAAGCGGCGGTATATTTTGGGAAATCATCCGAAACCTCGTTAATCGCGGTGCCCGTTCCGGTGGGTTGATTTGCGGCGACCAGGTGCCAGCGCGCCCGCCCTGCCGACAGACCGGCGGCGACAAGCTTTCTGCCCGAGGCAATGCGGTTCTGGTTCCCTCCGATCCACTTGCCGAGCCGCCTGCCATTGATTGCGCCACTATCTCCCGCGATGGCGAGCAGGGCTTCGCGAAACTCTGGGTGAACGAACTCGGCGCGGCCATAGAGTTGCTGGGTCTGGCTGGTCGCGCGATCAATGATCTCACGCACGGTGACGCGATCATCACCGATCACCGCGTGCCATTGTTCGAGCACGGTGGTGAGCGATTCAAGCTTCGGGTCGGCCCCGCGCATGTCCTCCATCGTCCTGCACGGATCGGCCTCACCCAGCCAGATCAGCGCATCGTGCACCCATCGCGACCATTCGGTGAACGAGCCAAGAGGCGTGGATTGTTCGGGGCGGCCAGCGACATGAAAGGCGCGCAGGATCGTGAGGGCGGCGGTGACGTAATCATCCCGTCGGGCTGTAACTTCCGTTATGGGGTTGCGCTCAAAGGCCCGTAATTCAGGTCGCTCGACACACCAGCATCAAGGGTCGCCCGTATGGCGCGCCGGGTCATGTCACCTTCCAGGGTGAGGTTGTTACCGGTCGCAAATATTGCCGCACTGCTCGGCACCTCGGCGTTCATCGATTTGCCCAAGATGCGCACCTTCAGGCTGGTCTGGGCCATGGCCTGGCACAGCAGTTTACCACCGAGCGGATCGTCGCAGTTGTCGATGGCAATCAGCACGTCGCCTGCGATCAGTGCGGCCCCGAGGCGTTTTTCCATTTCCTCCTCGGATTTGCCCTGCGCGATCACAGGAGCCGGGCGATTGGTAGCAATGAGGCTCGTGATGTCCACCAGCATGGATTTCCCGGTTCCGGCGGTGGGGGCATTGAAGGCATGCAGTGGCGCGGTGGGCAGGGATCGGCGGATGAGTGTGGTCAGGATTGCCGACAACGCCTCCGAGCGGTCCGCCGGTGTGACAAAGGGGAAAGTGGAAATCAGGTCCCGCAGAAACCCCAGAGCACTAAGGGCCGTATCGCGGGAAGGGTCAAACTGCAAGGCAGGAAACTTGTCGCCCTGGGAGTCAAATAGCAGGCCGGTTTGGACGTCATATCCCGGCAGGTCCAGGATAGAACCGTCCGGGCGCAGTGTCGGGCCCAGCATTTCGCTCGCGAGGTCCGTCAGTTGTTTGGCATGGGTTTCATCGAGAAGGTCAATATCCACCCCGACAAGCGTTCCGCACAGCAAACCGGTGTTGGTGCAATTGCGCTGCGCCCGGCCCCAGCGACGGATTTCCGTTTCATTCGCGCCAGCGCAAATTGTTTCCCAGCCTTTCATCAGCGGACGCTTACCCGCTGATTTCATGGCAAGATGGACCCCCGATACCGGCACGGGACGATACCCGTTGCGGTGAAGCGCAAGGCGCAGATTGGTCAGGTCGTCGATGGATGTCGAGGTATCGCTCAAAGATTGGTCTCCTGGAATTCGATCCAGTTCATCAGCCTGCTCTTACGCGCGCAAATCACGTTACCGATACGAAATACAGGCATCCGAACCTTGGCATCGCTGGCATAATAATAGACCTTGCGCCGGTGCTTGGCGTCGCCAAAGACAAAGACAGCAATGGCCTCGGCACCGCGCAGCAGATCATCGGCAAGCGTCGGGCAAACCTCTCCTGTGGCGGGGCCAGCCCGCATTTCATTTTCCATGGTGTCCTCCTGAAGGGTGTGAGCTGGTTAGTTTGCGGCAAGCGCCCGCAGAATGCGTTCTTCGATGTCGTTGAGATCGACAACCGCAAAGGATGTGATTTCCGGGTCGTTCAGCAATTCGGAGATTTGTCGTGCCCGGATGATTTTCGAAAATGGCGCGGCAGGGCTTGGATGGAAGTAGACCGCATCCGGCACATCGGCCAATCGGATTGGACCTTCGCAAATAGCAAAAAGCGCGTGATCATCCTTGAAGCCATAAAGGCCGGGTGAAAGTTGTAAGTCTACATCCGATGCCTGAAATCCAAGCCGGACGAAGGCCGCCATGGCTCCGAGCACAATAGCATCGCGGAGGGTGAAAATCCGTGCCTTGCCTGGCTCCACCGGATTCTCGGGTTTGAAATGACCGCGCGAGATCCAGGCTTCGACCTGGTGGCGGGTGAGATGCACCGCGTCGATTAGGTTTTGGATGGTGATTTCATTGTTCATTGGAATACCTTTGACACGCCGCCTGAGGTATGGGTAAATGACCTCAGGCACACTGTCAATGGTGATCGTCGAAATACGAAATCGTTGCTTGCAAAGGTCTGCAAACAGAGCCTGATGAACGACAGGAGGCCACAATGGCAACTATACGCAAACGAACGCTGCCCTCGGGCTTGGTGCGCTGGCAGGTAGATTTCACCGACCAGGTCGGCAAGCGCCGCTCGAAGTTGTTTCCACGCCGCAAGGATGCGGATGTCTATCTGGTCAGGGTCCGTTCGCGGGTTGCCAACCATACCTATCTGGCCGATTGCGAAAGCATCACGGTGTCTGAGGCGGCGGCCAGTTGGCTCGAGCATTATGAGGTGCGGTGCAAGACAGGTCGCGGAATGGAACGCACCACGCTGCGCAATTACACCGACAAAGTGCGCCTCCATCTCAAAGACCCAGAAATCGGTATTGCTGACCAGCTGTTGGCACGTCTGACGCGTAGGCATGTCAATGAACTGCGCGACCGGTTGCTGATGTCGGGCCGATCCGAACATATGACGCGGCGGGTGATTTCGGTCCTGAAACTCATCCTGAACCATGCCATCGACAATGGTCAGCTATTTGCCAATGCCGCCGACGGGGTAAGGGTTATCCGGTCCAGCCGGATCGATTACAAAGCATCGGTGCCGTCAAAAGAGGATATTCGCAAGCTGATCGCGGCGGCCAGCGAGGATTTCAAACCGCAGTTGATCATCTCGGCGCTGGGCGGGTTGCGCGCGTCCGAAATGCGGGGTCTGCGCTGGCAGGATGTGGATTTCGAGGCCGGTTTCATTCACATCCGCCAACGGACCGATGCCTTCAACAAGATCGGAGAGCCGAAATCAAAGGCTGGATTCCGCGACATCCCAGCCGGGCCAATGGTATTGAACTGCCTGCGCCACTGGCGGCTGCGTTGCCCGAAGAACGAATTGGACCTCGTGTTCCCCGCACCGCGCGGCGGCATCCAGCAGCATACGAACCTGCTGAAACGGCTGTTCAAACCCCTGTGTGCCGAGGTCGGGATCACCATGCGATGGCACGACCTGTGCCATTTTGCGGTTTCCCTCTGGATTGAGCAAGAGTTCTCGATCAAGGAGGTAATGACCTTCGCAGGCCATGCCTCGGTGCAGATGACCATGGAGCGTTACGGGCACCTATTTCCGTCACCGGATCACCAGAATGCTATGGCCGAGGTCGAGGCAAAGCTGTTAGGGTAACCCAAAACAGTGGGTGGGGCATGAACGTTTTCATCAGTCATTCTTGGGCATATTCAGAGCACTACGAGCGGCTTGCTGGGTGGATTTTTGAAGAAGTTTGGTCGGTGAGCGGCCAGCGCATCCACTTCTTCGACACATCGGTGCCCCGAGACAATCCAATTCATTTTGCGCCGAACGATGCCGTTCTCCAACAGGCGATATATAAGCGGATTGCCAATAGCCACGTCTTGGTGATTCCGACGGGCATGTACGCGAACTACAGCAAATGGATCAGCAAGGAGATCAACGGAGCGAAGGCATATAGGAAGCCAATTGTTGCGGTAGATCCATGGCGCAAAAGCGCACGTCCTCGATGGTGACCGAGGCGGCAGATGAATCTGTAGGTTGGAACAAGCAATCGATCATCGACGCCGTTTGGCGGTTGGGCCAAGGGAGGTAGTAACGTTGGCGACCAAACCGGACAACACCGCCCAAGACAAAGACATCCTCGAGATGTACAAGATGCTCGTAGAGATGGCTGACCGTGTCAGCCAACGTCGCCAGTCAGCGAATTCCTTCTATCTTTCGCTCAACACCGCGATCATTGGAGGTGCGGCCTATCTGTCGCAGTCCGCCTTTGGGTACCTTGGCATTAGCGCCGTTTCTACCGCTGGAGTAGCGATCTGCGTTTTGTGGATCAGAACCGTGGTGAGCTACAAGTCACTCAACGCCGCAAAGTTTGAGGTGATAACCACACTCGAGGAGCGTCTGCCGGTCAGTCCATACAAAGATGAATGGGCCATTCTCAACGTGGACGGCGACGGAAAGCGGCACAGGCCATTTCATAAGACCGAAGTGCTTGTGCCATTTGTATTCATAATCATCCACGTTGCGCAGCTTCTTGCCGAGATGCCGTGGTAGGTAATATTCTCCTGTCTGTCGCCATCGACATAAAGCATGTCAACCTCAACGGCTGTTCACAAAGTCATATTTCTCGCACACCGCTGTGCGGCTGGATGTGGGCGACCACCAGAAAGCTTTCACCATTGTCGAGGCAAATCTGCTCGGCTGAGCGGGTTCCCGATTGTTCCCAATAGTTTACGGCTGTTCCGTGCGACAAGTGAATGACGTTCGGCGTAAAAAACGGGCTAAGCATCGGAAATAACGCGCTAAATTTAACCATGCCGGACAGCCTCATAACCTGAAGGTCGTAGGTTCAAATCCTACCCCCGCAACCAATTCTATCCCGTTTAGCCAAACCAACTCAAATTACACCTCGATGTCCTGTCAAAAACATGGCACAAACTTCGGATGAGACGTTTTGGCAGCCCGCCCGATCCTGATACCTATTATGCGCCGCGCGCCGGTGCGTATGGTGTTATTCTACATGATGGGCAGGTGCTGCTAACCGAACAGTCCCACCCGAGTATCGGCGTTGAAATCCAGTTACCCGGCGGCGGGATTGACCCGGGCGAAAGCCCGGTTGCCGCGTTGCATCGCGAAGTGATGGAGGAAACCGGCTGGCGCGTGCAGGTGTTGCACAAACTGACCAGCTATCGGCGCTTTACCTATATGCCCGACTATGACCAGCATCGCGAAAAGATCGTGCATATCTATTTGTGCCGCGCTGTTTTTCCGCTCGGCCCGCCCAGTGAACCCTTCCATCGCGCCATGTTATGTGCGCCTTGCGATGCGCTTAACCGGCTTGGTCCGGTGGGGGATCGTCATGCGCTGGCGCGGTTCCTGTCAAGCGGGCCCGCATCAAGGCCCAGTCGTGGCGCAGGTTGGCAAGGGTAAAGCGACCGGCGATCTGCCCGATGCCCATCACCTTATAAAGCAAGGCGGCAATGAGGGCGCAAAACAGCAGCGAAAACACCGTATCGCTTAGAAAATGCCGCCCGCCAGCGATGCGCAACCCCATGCCCAGTGTCGCCCATGCGCCCAGAAAGGCCAGACCGGCGACGCGCCCCTGTTTGCCAAGCATCGGCCAGAACAGCACCGCCAGCAGGATCGCAACCGAGGCAATCGCCGCGCCCTCGCCCGAGGTGAAACTGCAATTGGCGCTGCATTGGTCCGAGATCCACAGCGCCGGTGAAAACTGGTGCGCGCCGCCAAAATCAACGATATCCGCCGGTCTGGCCCGCCCCCAGTTGGCCTTGAAAACCGTATTGACCAGCAACAACGGCCCGATCAGGAAAACCAGCAGCGGGTAAAGCCAGATTCGCACCGGCACGGCGCGCCGCGCCCCCGCCATTACCCCCATGCCCAGCAGCACCAGCATGACCAGCACAAAGGCCGATACATCGACCATAAACGCCCAACGCAAAAAAACCGCCCAGCCCGCATGTGCCAAAGGAAAGCCCGCCCCGTCGAAAAACAGGCCGGATACCGCGATATCGAGTTGCGAAAACCGGGTGAAAACAGCGCCTGCCAGCAGGGTAATCACCAGCAGGCCCAAGGTTACGGAATACTTTTTCACGGTTGGTCCTTTGTAGATTTTCCGTTCTGTGGTACTAAAATTCCATGCCCTATACCAACACCTTTATTGCCATTAGCAAAGATTGTCCGGCGGAAACCGGCCAGATACCGCCGTTGAAAGCGCTGAAATCCAAAGCGCGGATCGAATATGAACTGCTAAGCGATTCCCCCTACGGGCTGGATCATGACGGGCTGATCTATGCGGTGCATTGCGCGCAAAAGGGTGCTGATGCTATGCCGCGCGATGCGTTTCTGGCCAAGGGGCGGGCTTGCCTGCGTGCCTCGGCGCTGGTCAAACGCTATGGATGGGGCGCGCATTATGATGCGCAAGGCCGCATTGCGCTTTTTGCGACGGGGTCGCCCGAATATGCTCGGGTTTTCGCCGAGTGTCGCGTGTTATACGGGTTGCGTTCAAAACGGGGCTAGTCTTGGCACGATTGCGGGCATATCATCGGCCTGAACTGAACAGGAGTCGATCATGCGCGCTTTCTTTCTTATCGCCGGTCTATCGGTGCTTTCTGCCTGTGCTTCGCTGACCGAGGAGCAATGCCGGTCGGGGGACTGGGTCAGCATCGGGTTCAATGACGGGGTGAATGGCCGCACCGAGGATTATATCTCGCGCCATTTCGACGCTTGCGAGAAAGTCGGCATAACGCCCGATACCGCAGCCTGGCTAAGCGGGCGTGCGCAGGGGCTGCCCCATTATTGCACGGTGCCCAATGTGTATAATGTCGGGCGCAACGGGCGGGATCTTAGCCCGGTTTGCCCGACCAGCCAATTGTCTGCGCTGCGTCAGGCCCATGACTGGGGTGAGGAGTATTATCTGCTCGACCAGCAGATCCGCGAGGTCGAAAACGAGATTGACGAGATCGATATTCAGATTGCCTCTCTACTGTCCCACGAACCGCTTAGCCCCGAAGAACAGCAGTTGCTGTATAGCCTGCGCAACCAGTCGCGCCGCCTTGAGCAAGAGGTGCTGCGCTTGGAGCGTCGCCAGCTTCGCTATGATTCACCGCCCTTTTGAAGGGGTGCCCGAATGCCTTGTGATTGGTCGGGAAACGGCTTATCTGGCGGGGGAATGATCGGGGAATGAACATGGAAAACAAGGTAGAGTGGGATGATACGATCCTGCCGTTTCAACTGGACAAGGCGGATGTGCGCGGACGGGTGGCGCGGCTTGACGGGGTGCTGGATACCATTCTTGGCCAGCACGACTATCCGGCCGAGGTGGCGCAACTGGTGGCCGAGGCGGCGACGCTGACGGCGCTGATCGGCCAGACCATCAAACTGCGCTGGAAGCTGAGCCTGCAAATTCGCGGTAACGGGCCGATCCGCATTATTGCCACCGACTATTTCGCGCCAGCAGCCAAGGGCGAGCCGGCAAAGATCAGGGCCTATGCCAGTTTTGATGACAAGCGGCTGGAAAACGAATCCGGTACTCCGTTCGAGAAAATCGGCAAGGGCATGTTTGCAGTGCTGATTGATCAGGGCGATGGTAACGAGCCTTATCAGGGCATTACCGGGTTGGGCGGCGGTTCGCTGGCGTCTTGTGCCGAAACTTATTTTGCCCAGTCCGAACAACTGCCGACCCGTTTTGCACTGGGTATCGCGCAGCAGGTCGAAAAGGCAGGGCGGTTCTGGCGAGCTGGCGGGGTTATG
>JALXER010000310.1 GCA_027069385.1 Paracoccaceae bacterium | reverse complement strand
GTCCATAACTGACCCTACTAAACCGGTTTAGTAGGGTCAATCGGAAATGGAAAACCCGCCGCTATAACAACGGGTTAAACTGAATTTATCGGTTTTGAAACTAGCCGTTTTCGCGCAGAACCGTGCCCGCCAGATACAGCGATCCGCAGATCAGGATTCGCGCCTCGGGGTGATGCTCGGAAATCTGCCGGACCGCCTGTTCAACCGAATCCGCCACCCGTGCATCCATACCCGCTTCGCGCGCCGCGCGCGCCGTTTCCTGCGCGGGTAAGGTAGCGGGCGCGTCGGGGATGGACACCGCCAGCAACTCTTGCGCCAAAGGGGCCAGCGGGCGCAGATAGCCCACGACATCCTTGGTGTCGAGCATACCGCAAATCATGAAAGTCGGCCTGTCAGACAGGCGCCCCAGCGCCTCGGCCAGCGCCAGCCCCGCCGCCGGATTATGCCCGCCATCCAGCCACAGCTCGGCCCCGGTTTCAACCAGCGGGCCACGGGTCAGGCGTTGCAGCCGCGCGGGCCATTGCACATCACGCATCGCCGGTTCGGCATCTTCAACGCCCAGAATGCGCAGCGCACAGATCGCCGCCCCGGCATTCTGCACCTGGTGGGCACCGATCAGTGCGGGCATGGGCAGGTCCAGCAGGCCGTTTTTGTCCTGATAGACCAGCCGGCCGTGCTCCTCCCAGACGTGCCAGTCCTGCCCGTATTCCAGCAGCCGCGCGCCGGTACGGGTGGCAACACTGCGAATGGCATCCAGCGCTTCATCGGGTTGCGGGCCAACGATACAGGGCACGCCGCGTTTGAGTATCCCCGCCTTTTCCGCCGCGATTTCCGCCACGGTGTCGCCCAGAAAGGTCTGGTGGTCCAGCGAGACCGGCGTGATGATCGTCAGGCGCGGCACCTGAACCACGTTGGTTGTATCCATCCGGCCACCCAGGCCGACCTCCAGCAGGGTATAATCGGCCTCGACCCGCGAAAACGCCAGCAGCGCCGCGCAGGTGGTAATCTCGAAATAGGTGACCGGCGTAGCGTCATTGACAGCCTCGACCTCGGCCAGCAGGTCGGTCAGCGCGGATTCCGAGATCACCTCTCCGGCCAGCACAATCCGTTCGTGAAACCATGCCAGATGCGGCGAGGTATAGGCATGCACCCGCAGACCGGCCCCCTGCAATCCGGCGCGGATCATCGCCTGCGTTGAGCCTTTGCCGTTGGTGCCGGCAATATGGATCACCGGCGGCAGGTGGTTCTGCGGGTTGCCCAGCTTTTCCAGCAAATCCCATGTGCGCCCCAGTGACAGATCCATCAGCTTGGGGTGAAGGGACATCATCCGGTCAAGGATAACGTCGCTTTGCAGGGTCATTTTCCGGTTTCCGCTTCGGGCTCGGGCGCTGGCTCGGCCGGTTCGGGCGTGGGTTCCGGTGCGGGCAGATCGCCGCGAATGGGCGGGTCCTGCTTCATCAGCATATGCAAAATCGACACCAGTTCATCCTTGAGCTTCATCCGGTGGGTCACCCGATCCAGCATCCCGTGATCCAGCAGGTATTCGGCCCGCTGAAACCCCTCGGGCAGCTTTTCACGGATGGTTTGTTCAATAACCCGCGTACCGGCAAAGGCAATCAGCGCGTTGGGCTCGGCGATCTGGATATCGCCCAGCATCGCATAAGACGCGGTAACCCCGCCGGTTGTCGGGTGGGTCAGCACAACGATATAGGGCAAACCGGCCTCGCGCAGCATCTGCACGGCAACGGTGGTGCGGGGCATTTGCATGAGCGAAAGAATCCCCTCTTGCATGCGCGCGCCACCGGCGGCGGAAAACAGCACCAGCGGGCATTTACGTTGCACGGCGGCCTCGGCAGCGGCAACGATGGCATTGCCCACATACATGCCCATCGACCCGCCCATAAAGGTGAAATCCTGCGCGGCGGCAATAATTTTCAGCCGGCCGATATTGCCCTCGGCCACCAGCATCGCGTCGGTTTCATCGGTCTTTTTGCGTGCCTCGCGCACCCGGTCGGGGTATTTTTTATGGTCCTTGAAGCCCAACGGATCAAGGGGCGGCTCATCTACCTTGATTTCGGTAAACAGCCCGTTGTCGAACAGGGATTCAAAGCGTTTGCGCGGGCTGATCTGCATGTGATGGTCGCAGCTCGGGCAGGTGTTTTGTGCGGCCGCCAGTTCGCGGTGAAACAGCATGGTGCCGCATTCGGGGCATTTGGTCCACAGGTTGTCGGGCACCTCGCGGCGCGAGAACAACGAGTTGATTTTAGGCCGGACGTAGTTTGAAATCCAGTTCATGGGGCATGCTTCCAGTTTGTTTGTCGGGCATTAGATAAAGGGCGAATGGCCGGATTGCAACAATCACCGGCGGGCGCGCATGACCAAAAGATAGATTAAATAGGCCGAAAGCGTCAGCCCCATGCTCAGCAGCAGGCTAAGGCGGGTGGCGTCGATATCCTTGACGTTGGAACTGTCCAGAAACAGGCTGAGCGCCGACATATACCCCGGCGAGGATACCACGAATATCGCAATCAGGTTATTGCCGAAATGCAGACCCATGGCGATAGACAGGTTGCCAAACCGCGCGGTTATGTCGGCCAGCACGAAACCGGTCAGGGCGGCGGCGGCCATCACCAGCCATGTGTTTTCACCGTATTGCTGCGGGGCATAGTGGATCGCCCCGAACAGCAATGACGGGATCACCATCCAGACCCAGCGACTGTGAAACCGCGCCGCCAGTTGCTGCATCAGGTAGCCGCGAAACACCAGTTCCTCGGTCGCGGTTTGCAAGAACAGCAGAATCAGCGCCGGGACCATCCACGGCAGCCATTCCGACAGGCTAAGCTGTTGGCGGGTGTCGCCCCGGATGATCCACGGAATCTCGACCACCATATAAAGCACGACCAGCAAAAGAGCGGGCAGAAAATAGGCCTTCCAGTGGATTTTACGATGCGGCGACAGCAGGGTGCTGAACGGTCTTTTGTGTAAAAACCGCATCACCAGCCACAGGGCGGGCAGAATCAGCACCACACTGAACAGCCCGATCAGCACGGCGCGCTTGGATGAAAAGGTGACAACCTCGAACAGCAGCCGATAGCCAAAGCCAAGCTCTATGGCCTCGCCGATTTTCAGTGTCATCCACCCCAATCCGGCAAATATGGCCCCGTACAGCCCGGCGATCAGCAGGAAACCGGCAAGGGTGCGCCACCATTCGGCGCGCTCGACCGCCGGTTCGCAATAGGATTTGAAGGTCGGGGTATGGGTCGGAAGCATCGGGATACCTTTTTGTTAGGTGCACCCTAAGGGGTTCAAATCCGGTTCGCAACGCTTGCGGTCTATGGGTCTTCGCCCTAGTCTGTTCAAAATTCGGTGAAAGTGCAGGAGCAAAGACCGGTAATGATGATAAACAGGATTTTCGCGCTTTGCGCCGCGGTGATGGTTGTGGCCGGTTGCTCTTTTTCGCCGACCGAAGGGATTGAAACCTCGGTAACCGTCAAAACCCGCGGGCAGGATGTGATCGTGACCGGCCCGCCGGGGTTTTGCGTTGACCAGCGCACCGTTGACCATTCGGCCGCCGGCGCGTTCGTGTTTCTGTCCGACTGCGCCAACGATCCCGGCGCAGACAGCCCGACCATTGCGCGGGTACCGATTTCGGCGGTGCTGACGGCCAGCGTCTCGAATTCGGGCCTGCCGGGCGCAGATCAGGGGCTAAGCGCGGGCCTGTCGCGCCTTGAACAGTTCCTGAAAACCCCCATCGGGCAGCTGACACTTGGCAAAAGCGGCAACCCCGCAACGATTACCGTTTTGTTGATGGAGCGCACATCCGATGCGGTTTATGCCTATGTCGAGG
>JALXER010000309.1 GCA_027069385.1 Paracoccaceae bacterium | reverse complement strand
CCTCCTAACCTCCCCCCGCTTGCGGGGGGAGGTTAGGAGGGGGGGCTAGCGGCTGGTTTCGGTGATCCGGCGACGCACATAGGCGTCGACCAGACCGATCATTTCATCCATGCCCGGATCAAAGAAATGGCCGGCACCCTCGATGGTTTCGTGGGTGATGGTGATGCCCTTTTGCTCTTTCAGCTTGTCGGACAGTTCGGTCACCGATTCCGGCGGTACCACGCGGTCATTGGCCCCGTTGACGATCAGGCCCGATGACGGGCAGGGGGCCAGAAAGGTGAAATCATTGGTGTTTGCGGGCGGCGAGGCCGAAACGAAACCGGTGATCTCGGGGCGGCGCATCAGCAGTTGCATCCCGATCCACGCGCCAAAGCTGAATCCGGCCACCCAGCAGGCCTTGGCCCCCGGGTTCATCGATTGCAAGTAATCCAGCGCCGAAGCCGCGTCGGACAATTCCCCCACGCCCTGATCGAATTCACCCTGACTGCGGCCCACACCGCGAAAATTGAAGCGCAGGCAGGTAAAGCCCATATTGTAAAACGCATAGTGCAGATTATAGACCACCTTGTTATTCATCGTGCCGCCCATTTCGGGGTGCGGATGCAGAATAATCGCGATCGGGGCATCTTTGGCTTTTTGCGGGTGATAGCGGCCTTCCAGCCGCCCTTCGGGGCCGGGAAAAATAACCTCGGGCATATGGTCTTGCTCCATCAAACTTTGGCCCGGGTGAAGGTTGACCTTTTCACTCGGGTAATCTAAAAGTGGCTGAATCCGGGGAGGGTCCCCGTCGCCACCATGATGTAGTTAGGTTTTTACCGCGCTTGCGTCAACTCTCTGAACAGGGAAACGCCATGAAACTGAGCACAAAAGGCCGATATGCGATGATTGCGCTGGCGGATATTGCCAATTCGCCGCCCGAAGCGCTGACCTCTTTATCCGAGATTTCCGAGCGGCAGGATATCTCGCTGGCCTATCTGGAGCAGCTTTTTGTCAAATTACGCCGCGCCGGAATCGTCGAATCGGTGCGCGGGCCGGGGGGCGGATACCGCTTGGCGCGCGGCTGCGAAAGCATCCGGATTTCGGAAATTCTGGTCGCGGTTGATGAAAACATGGATGCGATGACCCGCGGGGCGGGGGTGTCGGGTGCGACGGTGGGCACCGAGGCGCAGCGCCTGACCGACAAGCTGTGGGAGCAGCTCTCGGCGCATGTCTATGTGTTCCTGCACCAGACCCGCCTGTGCGATATCACCATGGATTCCATGGCCCCGTGCCCCGCCGTCCCGGCCTTTGTGGCGGTGGTAGACGAGGAATGAAGGCTTTACAGGAAACGAACGGGTTGCCGGTGTTGCTGACCGCCAATCGGCAAAAACTGAAGAGCAGTTGGGACCGCCCGCAAAATACCTATCGCAGGGAATGGATTCCCGGCCAGATCGCGGCCTGCATTGAAAACCTGCCCATGACAATCGAAGAGGTTATTCGCTTTTTGCAAATGCGCATTCATCAGGGGCAGGAGGCTGCAAGCAACGCGGCCAGCCTTATCGGGCGGGCAAAGAACCGGTTTTCGGGCGATATTCCCCATTATGCCCGCCTTCCGGGGCAGATCATAACCTATGCCAGCCAGATTATCGGGCAGGAAGTGCCCGAGGGGCTCAGCAACGACGATACCTTTCTGTTACGAATCGACCATGCCCGATCCCTGCTGGATGCGGTAAAATCCGCCTATCAAGACTATCAGGCCGGCAAAGGGGTGGTGAACCGGACATGACCCGCGTCTATCTTGACTGGAACGCCACCGCGCCCTTACGGCCCGAGGCGCGCGCGGCGATGCTTGCTGCAATGGATTGCCTTGGCAATCCGTCCAGCGTGCATGCCGAAGGG
Organism: Paracoccaceae bacterium; assembly: GCA_027069385.1. Lineage (GTDB taxonomy): Bacteria > Pseudomonadota > Alphaproteobacteria > Rhodobacterales > Rhodobacteraceae > UBA3077. The sequence continues at coordinate 10,749 of JALXER010000309.1, read as the reverse complement.
CGCGCCGCCAAGGCGATTGTGGAAAAGGCGCGCGGTCAGGTGGCAGAGGCTGCGGGGGCTTCGGAGGCCGATATTGTGTTTACCAGCAGCGCGACCGAAGCCGCAGCGCTGGCGCTGGCCGGGCAAAACTACTTTAGTTCTGACCTGGAGCATAGTTGCGTGTCGGTCTGGACCAGAAACCAACCGCGCCCCATTTCGATGATTGCGCAGCAACTTGCGAATAATGAAACCGGCGAAATCTATGCTGTTGAAAAAGAGACAGGTTTTTGCGACGCGGTGCAGGCTTTTGGGAAAATCCCTTATAGCTTTGCGCGCTCGGGAGTCGAACGCGCCATCATTTCGTCTCATAAATTTGGCGGGCCCAAGGGTGCGGGGGCGCTGATTGTTAAGCAGGGGATTGAGGTTGAGGCGGCTCTTAAAGGTGGCGGCCAAGAGATGGGGCGTCGTTCGGGCACCGAAAACGTCATCGGGATAGCGGGTATGGGGGCGGCGGCGCAGGCAGCGGCCAAAGACCTTGAAAATGGGGTCTGGCAAATAGTTGAGGAAAATCGTAATGTATTTGAGGCGCGGCTCTTGAATGCGGTGCCCGAGCTGATCATATTTGGCAAAGACGTGCCAAGATTGCCCAATACCAGCTATTTTGCGGTGCCCGGCTGGAAGGCCGAAACGCAGGTGATGCAGATGGACCTGGCGGGGTTTGCGGTGTCGGCAGGCTCGGCCTGTAGCAGCGGCAAGGTCAAGGCGTCCCGGGTGCTGAAGGCCTTGGGATACAACGATATAACCGCCGGAAGTGCGATCAGGGTCAGCATTGGCCCAAGCACCACGGTGCAAGAACTGGACAGCTTTGCGGATGCATGGCTAAGCGAATACCGGCGCTTCAAGGCGCGGCAAAAGGGGAAGTAGATGTCTACACAGGAAAGCATCGCCAAGGATGGCGTCGATTCCGAAACGGTTGACGCGGTCAAAACCGTCGGGGACAAGTACAAGTACGGATTCAACACCGATATCGAAATGGAATACGCCCCCAAAGGCGTGTCCGAGGATATCGTGCGGCTGATTTCAAGCAAGAATGACGAACCCGAATGGATGCTGGAATGGCGGTTGGCGGCCTATCGGCGCTGGGTAAAACTGACCGAACCGACATGGGCGATGGTCGATTATCCCGAAATCGACTTTCAGGATATCTATTACTATGCCCGCCCGAAAAGCATGGTGGAAAAACCCAAAAGCCTTGATGATGTTGACCCGAAATTGCTGGAAACCTACAAAAAGCTGGGGATTCCGCTGGCAGAACAGGCCTTGCTGGCCGGAGTTGAGGGCGCCGAGGAGGGCCGCAAGGTCGCCGTGGATGCGGTGTTCGATTCCGTGTCGGTGGGCACGACCTTTCGCGAGGATCTGGCCAAGGCCGGCGTGATTTTCTGCTCGATTTCCGAGGCGATCAAGGATTACCCCGAACTGGTGAAAAAATACCTTGGCAGCGTGGTGCCGCCATCGGACAATTTCTATGCCACGCTGAATTCGGCGGTGTTCTCGGACGGGTCGTTTGTCTATATCCCCGAAGGGGTGAAATGCCCGATGGAGCTAAGCACCTATTTTCGCATCAACGCCGAAAATACCGGCCAGTTCGAACGCACCCTGATTATCGCCGAAAAAGGCGCGCAGGTGTCGTATCTTGAAGGCTGCACCGCGCCGCAGCGCGACGAGGCACAGTTGCACGCGGCGGTGGTGGAGATCGTCATTCAGGAAGACGCGGATGTGAAATATTCCACCGTGCAAAACTGGTATCCGGGCGATGAAAACGGCGTCGGCGGGATCTATAATTTCGTGACCAAACGCGCCGATTGCCGCGGCGACCGCGCCAAGGTGATGTGGACTCAGGTCGAAACGGGGTCGGCGGTGACGTGGAAATATCCGAGCTGCATTCTGCGGGGCGATGACAGTCAGGGCGAGTTTTACTCGATCGCCATTGCCAACAACATGCAGCAGGCCGATACCGGCACCAAGATGGTGCATCTGGGCAAGCGCACCAAGTCGCGGATTGTCTCCAAGGGGATTTCGGCGGGCAAGGCGCAAAACACCTATCGCGGGCTGGTTTCCATGCACCCCAAGGCCAAGGACAGCCGGAATTATACCCAGTGCGACAGCCTGTTGATCGGCGATAAATGCGGGGCGCATACGGTGCCATATATGGAATGTCGCAACAATTCCAGCCGGATAGAGCATGAAGCGACGACTTCCAAGGTGGATGATGAACAACTGTTCTATTGCCGCCAGCGCGGCATGGGCGAGGAAGAAGCCGTGGCCTTGATCGTCAACGGCTTTGCCAAGGAAGTGCTGCAATCCCTGCCAATGGAATTTGCCATGGAAGCCCAGAAGCTGGTGGCGATTTCGCTTGAGGGGAGTGTGGGGTAGATGGTTCATATTTGTCAAAAGAAAGGCGTTTTATAATGTACGGAGGTGGACCATTTGGCCTAGATGAAGGAACATTACGAGACCCAAAAAACTCGTTGCACCATAATGACTGGCGAGAAGTTTTTTCGGTTATGATGGTTGTTTGGGTATTAGGGGCAATCCTTTTTTCTCAAGTATCTTTTGCACCAATCCCAAGGTTTGTTATCACGGCCTTTGTTTTAATCGTGGGGATTGCGGTGGGCCTCGGATTCCGCTGGGTTTTGTTTGGACGGGTCAGAAAAAAACTGGAAGAACGCAAAAAGCAAGACGAAATAGTGTTGCGCGAGAACCTCGCATCCGAACGTGAAAAGCAGATTGCTGAGGCCAAGGCCTCGGGTAAGTTTGATCGCTTTAATGCAAAAGAACAAGATGCTGCAAATGTAGCAGATGGAGAAGAAAATGTTTGAAATCAAGAACCTGAAGGCCTCGTTGGCGGACGAAGACAAGCAGATCCTGAAGGTGGGGCCGGGCGCGTGAGGTAAAAGCTGGAAGATGTATAGGTGATGCAAATCAACAGGATGTATATTTTGGGCATGCAAAAATCTGTGGCGGTTTCGTTAACGGAGGATCCGGGGTGAGCGTTTCTCTTGGTCCAATAAAACTATCGGGAAACACCCTTATTCGCCGCTTGGAAAAGGGGGTTGGCTTTGCCTTGCCTGCAATTGCGAAAAATGCAAAATACGCCCGAAAGATAAAACGCCTGCAACGCCTTGCCAAGTTGATCAGGCTTGAAGAGCCTGTCCGGATTGCCGATGTGGGCGCCAATCCGCTTTTCTATGATGCGCCCTACAAAGCGCTTTTAGAATCCGGCCTTTGTACAGTGATCGGGTTTGAGCCGCAAAAAGCTGCTTTTGACAAGTTGCAGGCGCAAAAAGGGCCGAATGAATCTTACTTGAACAGCGCGGTGGGTGACGGTTCGGTCAGGACGTTTTATGACTATAAATCCGATGGCTTGGGGTCGTTATTTCCTATTGATCAGCGGATCGAGAAAAACATTACATGGATGAAAAACCGTTCTGAGCTGAACGCCCGGATCGATATTAAAACCGTGCGTATGGATGATCTTGAAGAGATCGGCGAGATCGATTTTCTAAAAATCGACATTCAGGGGGGCGAGTTGATGGTGTTGCAAAACGCGCGTCACAGCCTTTCAAAGGCGATCGCGACGCAAATAGAAATGCGCTTCTTGCGGATATATGAGGGCGAGCCGTGTTTTGGCGAGGTTGATTGCGAGCTTCATGCGCAAGGGTTCGAGATTCACGGGGTTGATGGCAAGCTGATGCAAATGAAGTCGCCTCATTCCCAGACACAGGCATTGCGGGGCAACGTGGCGCGGCAATTGCTGGACCATGACTTCTTCTACATTCGAAACCTCAGAAGTCTTGAAAAACTGGAATCGCTTCAACTCAAGAAACTGGCGCTGTTGAGCGACGGCGTTTTCAATAGTTTTGACCCGGCTTTTATGGCGATTGACGTTTTGGTTGATCGGGGTGAAGTGCCGGAAGACGGGGCCGAAAAGTATCGAAATAGTCTGCCTGCCGAGTATCTGGCATGACGGCAAATGGAATAACCGAGGGCTAGCAGCCTTATAAATGAACGGAAAAGAAAAATGTTTGAAATCAAGAACCTGAAAGCCTCATTGGCGGATGAAGACAAGCAGATCCTGAAGGGGATGAACCTGAAGGTGGGGCCGGGCGAGGTGCATGCGATTATGGGGCCGAATGGCTCGGGGAAATCGACGACCTCTTACGTGGCGGCTGGCAAGGGCGGCTATGTGGTGGATGAGGGCGAGGTGCTGCTGAATGGCGAGAACCTGCTTGATATGGAACCGGACGAGCGGGCCGCGGCGGGGCTGTTTCTGGCGTTCCAGTATCCGGTGGAAATTCCGGGGGTCGGGAATATGACCTTTCTGCGCACAGCGGTGAACAGCCAGCGCAAGATGCGCGGCGAGGAAGAGTTGAACGCGGCGCAATTCCTGAAGCTGGTACGCGAAAAGGCCAAGAGCCTGAAGATCGACGCGGATATGCTGAAGCGGCCCGTCAATGTGGGCTTTTCGGGGGGCGAGCAAAAGCGCAACGAGAGTTGGCAAATGGCGATGCTGGAACCCAAAATGTGCATTCTGGACGAAACGGATTCTGGGCTTGATGTGGACGCGATGAAGCTTGTGGCCGAAGGGGTGAATGCGCTGCGCGACGGCAAGCGGTCATTTCTGGTGATCACCCATTACCAGCGGTTGCTGGACCATATCAAACCCGACGTGGTGCATATCATGGCTGATGGCAAGATCATCAAAACCGGCGGGCCGGAACTGGCGCTGGAGGTCGAGCATAACGGCTATGCCGATCTGTTGAACGAGGTGGCGTAATGGGCGCGTTGGTACAGGATAGTCCGGTCGAGGCGCTGCTGGCACGCACGGGTGCGCCGCGGCAGACCTCGGACTGGGGGGCAAATGCCCGTCTCGCGGCGCGCGGCAGACTCGGGCGGCTTGGCGCCCCCAAACGTCGCGATGAATACTGGCGTTACACCAATCCGGCGCTGTTGCTGGCCGACAGCGCACCGGTTTCGGAGCGGATTCACAGTGACGAACCGCCGGTATTCGACGCGGTGGACAAGCTGCTGGTGGTGTTTGTTGACGGTGAATACCGTGCCGATCTTTCCGATGATCTGACCGGCGAGGGGCTGGAGATCCAGACCCTGCAAGAGGCGCTCGATACCGATATCCACTGGGCGGCAAACGTGTTTGGCGTGCTGGAAAGCGCGGGCCAGAAACCGGTGGCGCGCCCGATGGCGGCGATGAATACCGCGCTGGCCGCGCAGGGCGTGGTGATCCGGGCAACCGGCAAGGTCGCCCGGCCGGTTTGCCTGCGCTATCTGCGAGAAAGCGACCGCGCGGATGTGATGGTGCACCATGTGGTGCGCATCGAGGAAGGCGCGCAAATGACCTTGCTGGAAAACGGTCCGGCGGGGGCGCGAATGAATTCGGTGCTTGAGGTGGATATCGCCGATTCGGGCGCCTTTCACCATGTGCGCGCGCAGGGGCGCGATCACGGGCGGCTGGCACACAGCCATCTTTTCGCGCGGCTCGGGGCATCCAGCCTGTTGAAATCGTTCACATTAACGGTGAATGGCAAGTTGACGCGCAACGAAGCGGTTGTTGAACTGACCGGCGATGATGCGGTGGCGCATCTGGCCGGTGCCTGTCTGGGAGATTCGGATTTCCAGCACGATGATACGGTTTTTGTCACCCATGATGCGCAGAATTGCGAAAGCCGGCAGGTGTTCAAAAAGGTGTTGAAAAACGGCGCGACGGGGGTGTTTCAGGGCAAGATTCTGGTGCAACCGGACGCGCAGAAAACCGACGGCTATCAAATCAGCCAGGGGCTGCTATTGGATGATGACAGCACCTTTCTGGCCAAGCCGGAATTGGAGATTTACGCCGATGATGTGATCTGCTCGCACGGGTCCACCTGCGGGGCGGTCGATGAAACCAGCATGTTTTACCTGATGTCGCGCGGCATTCCGCGCAAGATTGCCCAGAATATCATGATCGAAGCTTTTCTGGACGAGGCCATAGCCGAGATTGACAATCCCGAGTTGGCCGATGACATCCGTTCACGGCTGTCGGGCTGGACGGAACGGCATAGCTGATGACCGTGTTTGGCGAAATTGTTGCAAGCTATCGCAACCCGCGCGCGGCCATGCAACGCCAGATCGACCTTGTGAAGGGCGAGGAACGCCTGTTGATCTATGTGGTGCTGGCAACCTTGCTGTTGGTGGTGGCGCGGTTTCCGGCGCTGCTGCAACTGGCCAACGCCGCTGCCGAGGGCGAGAAAACCCCGATGGCGATTATCGCGGGCAACCTGACCGGATCGTTGTTTTTCGGACCGCTGTTGCTTTACGCGCTGGCGGCGATCTCGCATCTGGTGGCGAAGGGGTTCAAGGGGCAGGGCGGCTTTTTCGGGGCGCGGTTGGCGCTGTTCTGGGCGTTGCTGGCCAGTGCGCCACTGGCGCTGCTGTCTACGGCGGCCTATGCGGTGGCCCCGCTCCCTTTGGTCGGGCAGGTCGGGTCACTGCTGGCGTTTCTGGGGTTTGGGCTGTTCTGGTCGGTGAACCTGTCGCTGGCCGAGCGCTTTCGCTCTTTCATTCCGATGTTTATTCTGGTGATTTTAATCGTTGCGGGATTGACAGCGGCGTTGCAGTTCTCAATCATAGCGCCAAATGGTTGAGAAACAGGGATAATTACGCCATGGGCGACAAAGAACAGCCGCAAGAGGCCCAAGAAGGCCTGCCAGAGGTGCATCTAAGCGATATCGAGCACGAGGGTGACGCGTTTACTACCGAGTATGCCACCTATCAGACCTCGCATTCTTCGCTGTTTATGAAGGTGATCGATGCGTGGAAAGATATGCGCAAATCGACCCGCCGGCTGATCGATGAAAACCCGTTCGAAGGGCGGCTTTTGTTTTATATCTTGATGTCGGATATGATCTTTTTCCTGTCATGGTCGCTTAAGGCCGTGGTGTCGCCGACCGAGCAGGCGTCCAGCGTGCTGCCTGCGGAAATCGGGGTGTGGCTGATCGTGGCGCTGTTTGCGCGCACGGCCTTGATCTATGCGTTTTCGTTTGTGTTGTGGATTGCCGTTCGCGCCTTTGGCGGCAAGGGCGACTGGAAATCGACCCGTGCCGGGGTGTTCTGGGGCAGCTTTACCGCTGCGCCTTTCGGGCTGTTATTTGCGGTGGTCACGGTGATTTTTGCTTCGCTGGAAAGCTCGGTGCCGATCTTGCAAAATCCGTTTGTCGCACAGGCACCGTACTGGCTTAGCCTGATCCCGTTTGTCTATCTGATCTCGGCCGGTGTGGCCGAGGCACATCGCCTGAAAGCAACCTTTCCGGTGTTCGCATCCATGACTTTTATTGCCATGTTCCTGTGGCTGGTGGGCCTGTATCTGCGGGCAAATCATTATATCTAAAGGGTTAACCGCATGTATGACGTGAACGAGATCCGACAGGATTTCCCCATTCTTGCGCGGCAGGTCAATGGCAAACCGCTGGTGTATCTGGATAACGGGGCCTCGGCGCAAAAACCGCAGGTGGTGATCGATGCGGTGACGCGCGGCTATGCCGAGGAATACGCCAATGTGCATCGCGGGTTGCATTTTTTGTCCAATCTGGCCACCGATAAATACGAGGCGGTACGCGGCAAGATACAAGCGTTTCTGAACGCGCCGACCGAAGCGGAAATTCTGTTTACCACCGGTTCGACTCACGGGTTCAATCTGGTGTCCTATGGCTGGGGGGTGGAAAACCTGCAAGCCGGTGACGAGATCATTTTGTCGGTGATGGAGCATCACGCCAATATCGTGCCGTGGCATTTTTTGCGCGAACGCATGGGGGTGGTGCTGAAATGGGTGGAAACCGCGCCCGATGGCTCGCTGGATCCGCAGGCGGTGATCGATGCCATGGGGCCGCGCACAAAGCTGGTGGCGCTGACCCATATGTCCAATGTGCTCGGCACCGTGGTGGATGTGAAAACCGTATGCCACGCGGCGCGCGAACGCGGTATTGCGACCTGTATTGACGGGTCTCAATCGGCGGTGCATATGCCGGTGGATGTGCAGGATATCGGCTGTGACTTCTTTGCCATTACCGGGCATAAGCTCTATGGGCCGTCGGCCTCGGGGGCGCTGTTTGTCCGGGCCGAGCGGATGGCGCAGATGCGCCCGTTCATGGGCGGCGGCGATATGATCGAAACGGTAACCCGCGATGCGGTCAGCTATAACACCCCGCCCCACAAGTTCGAGGCCGGAACCCCGGGCATTGTGCAAATGATCGGGCTTGGTGTGGCGCTGGACTATATGACGGGGCTGGGCATGGCGCAGATCGCCGCGCACGAGGCCAGCCTGCGCGACTATGCCCGCCAGCGCCTGAACGGGCTGAACTGGATCAATGTGCAAGGCGATGCACCGGGCAAGGGGGCGATTTTCAGCTTTACTATGGCCGGTGGGGCGCATCCGCACGATATTTCCACGATTGTCGATCAGAAAGGCGTGGCGGTGCGTGCCGGCCACCATTGCGCCCAGCCCCTGATGGACCATCTTGGTGTCACTGCGACCTGCCGCGCATCATTTGCGCTGTATAACACCAAGGCAGAGGTGGACAAGCTGGTTGAAGCTCTGGAACTGTGCCACGAACTGCTGGGCTAACCCTTCGCGCCGAACCTCGCCTCAGGGGGGCATCGAGCCCCCCGTTCGCCGACACCTTTCCATAGAAAGGCGGGCGGTTTTGAAACAAGTTTCAAAACGCGTTGCGACACCATGGCCTCACTGCGTTCGGTTTTGGAGCCACACGAATGGCAGCACCCGGATATGCTCGCGTTGCGCCGTATAAAGGTTTTGCCATTCTGGCAAAAGGGGTGCCGCCTGGAACCATCGGGGGGTACGCGCATTCATGCGCGAGGGGGGCTGTGGCCCCCCCTTTTGCCGGGCGAAGCCCGGCCATGGTGTCGCAACCGTCTTTGAAATTCATTTCAAAGACGCCTGCCGTTTCAAAGAAAGAACGGTTTGCGTGATTCGTGATGGGCTTGTTTGGCGCTCAGGCCAATGTCGTCCAGATGTGTCGCATCCAGCCGTGCAAGGGCGGCGCGGGACTGGCGGCGCAGTGTGAACAGGCGGATCATCCGTGCGGCGGCAACCAACGGGTTTTTCGGGGTATAGGCATGGGTCAAAGCGATGCTCTGCATGGGATCTTCTATTTGCATTTGTATTGAATTTTCCATAATATATCTTGTATTATGATGTATGGTGGCTATATTTGTATTTGTAAAATGAATAATTAACCACCTAATCATAATGAGATGTGATATGATAAGAAACCTCGACCTGACCGCCCTTCGGGCCTTTGTTACCGTGGCGCAGACCGGCGGAGTCACCAAGGCGGCGGGGCAGTTGCATCTGACCCAATCGGCGGTTTCGATGCAGCTCAAACGGCTGGAAACCGCCCTTGGTCAGCCTCTGCTTGTCCGTTCGGGGCGCGGGGTTCGCATGACTTCGCAGGGTGAACAACTGCTCGATTACGGCCATCGTATCTTGCGGTTGAATGACGAGCTCTGGGCCAGAATGACCGACCAGAAATATGAGGGAGAGGTGGTTTTCGGCGTCCCGTCCGATATCGTTTATCCCCATGTTCCCGGGGTGTTACGCCGGTTCTCTCAGGAATTCCCGCGCGTCAAGGTGCACCTGATCTCGTCGTTTACTGCCAAGCTCAAGGCGCGGATGGAGGCCGGTAATATCGACCTGATCATGACCACCGAGCACGGGGTGGACAAGGGCGGTGAAACCCTGCTTTCCACTCCGCTGATCTGGCTTGGCGCACCGGGGGGCGAGGTCTGGCAGGAAACCCCGCTCCGGCTGGCATTCGAACCCGACTGCATGTTCCGCCACGCCACACAGGCGGTGCTGACCGAGGCCGGAATCCCGTGGGATATGGTGGTCGATTCCGATTCGACCCGCACGATTGAGGCGTCGATCTCGGCCGATCTGGCGATTCATACCGGCCTTGCCGGAGCGACCTCGCCCTATATGGATCCGATTCCGCATAACGGCGCGTTGCCCGAATTGCCGATGTTCAATATCAATATGTATGCGGCCAATGGGGCGACGAACGCCATGGCCGAACGTCTGGCCGATTTCGTGCGTCAGGCCTATGGTGTGGCCACGGCGGTTGCGGCTGAATAGCCGACGCCGGATGCGGGGCAATCCGGCACGGATTGCTCGGCGAAGGAGGGGGTCAATCCCCCTCCGAGGCGACGTTCCGGCGGGTCAGAACAGCGAGCCTTGCGGGTCGGGTGCCCCCGGTTTCTTGCGCGGGGCCGCTCGGGTGCCGGTGCTGAAGCGCCCGTCGGCAAACTCGATTTCCAGCGCACCGGCCTTGCGCGCCGCCGCAACACTGGTCACCACGCCCTTTGCCCCGTGCACCACCGCAAAGCCGCGTTTCAACGTGTCCACATACCCCAAAGAGCGCCGCATCCGTTCCAGCCCGTCCAGCCGTGTGCGCAACTCGCCCAGCCGCCGGATCAGGGCCGTGCCTGCGGCTCCGGCCAGCCGCGCGACCTCGCGCCGATGCACGGTGATTTCGCGTTGCAAGGCGGCGGGGCGCAGATGGAACCGCGACAAAGCCAGCTGTTTTTTCTGCACATTGGCCCCAAGCGCCCGTGGCAAACGCCCGCCCAGATGGTCGAGCCGCTGACGCCGCTCTGCCAGAATGGCATCGGGGTGGGGCAGGGCACGGGCCAGATCCTGAC
>JALXER010000308.1 GCA_027069385.1 Paracoccaceae bacterium | reverse complement strand
GAATTGAGGTCAGCCGCGCCTTGATCGCGGTGCCCAAGGCGGCGCTTTCCGGCCCTGCCGCCGCCAGAAACGGGTTTTGCAGCACCCGCCCCAAACGGTCGGTGGATACATTGAGCCGCGCGCGCAGGTTGGTGCTCTGGGACGGGTCGGCGCTGACAATCGCGGTGGCAAGCGCGGCCAGATCGGCGGCCCCTTCCGCAAGCTCGCTGGCCAGAGCAAGTTGCGGAATCTGCTCGCTGGTCAGGGCGTTATAATCCTGCCGGGTTTGCCAGAAAAAGAAGATCGACACCGCCAGCACCGCCCAGACGATCACCACAATGCTGCCGATCATCAGCATCAGCCGCCCCCAAATGGTCGGGGTAAAACGCTTCAGGTTAAACAGGCTCATCGGGCGGCCCTTTCCAGCCGGTCGATCAAGACCTCTGCCTCGGCAAGGATGCTGTCGCGACGGGTCCGCCACGATGCAAGTGCCGCCTCTTGTGCGGCGCTGTTGGCGGTCAGGTTGGTGGCGCGGAACGGGGCCTGGTTCAGCCCGAGCAACTGGCTGTCGGCCTCGGTGACCGGCATGGTTGTCAACAGGGCGCGCACGGCAGCCAGATCTTGCGGCGTCGCGCTTGAAGCCAGCGAATCCAGCCGTTGCCACAAGGCGCGACGGCGGGAAAACACATCGGTGACAAACACATCGAACAAGGCGTTGATCACCCAGTACCGGCTTTGCGCAACGCGCGCATTGTAGCGCATCCATGTCAGGCGCAGGGCATCGCGCATGGCCTGCGGAATAAGCGCGGCGGCCTCGGCACGAATGGTCGGGTTTGCCGGCACCCGCCGCATTTCCGGGTCCAATAGCAGCCGTTGGCCCGCGTCGGACAACACATATTCGATAAAGCGGCAGCCCGCATCCCTGTTGGTGCTGGTATTCAGCACCGCAATGCGCGCCGGCGTCAGCATGATCGGCTGACCGTATTTGAAGTGCAATTCCGGCCCCGCGCCCTGCGCCAGAAAGTCGATGCTCAGGCCAAGGTCGAACCGCCGGTTCAGCACCCCGTCCGGCACGCCAAAACTGCGCGACGTCAGCGTCGAGAGATTACCCGACAGTTCCAGCACATATTGCCAGCCGGCTTCCCAGCCCCGCACCTGCAAGAACCGTTCGATCAGCATGTGGGTGGTGCCCGAACGCGAGGGCCGCGCCATGCCGATCCGGCCACGGTACACCGGGCTTAGCAGATCGTCCCAACTGTCGGGAAAGGCGATTGTGCTATCGTCCCGCATGCTCCACCCCAAGCCGGAAAACGCGAAAACACTGTACCGGTTCGGGTCCACATCCGGGCAGGGCGGGGTCGGATAAAACACGTCATACCGGTCAAGCAGGGTAAAGGCCTCGGGGGATGAGGCCCAGAAAATATCGAACCCGCGCGGGTTGCCGCGCAAAATCTCTTCGATGGCGGCGTTGGTGTTTTTGTTCAGAACGATCACCCGGGTTTCCGGGTGGAGCGCCTCGAACCTTTGCCTGAACGGTTCGAAAACCTGCCCCGACATAGAGGTCAGTATGCGAATTTCGTCCGCCACCGACGGGCCGCAAAGCAAGCATAGCCCATAAACAAGCAATGCCCGCCCCAGACATTTCTTTGCGCGTTCGACCATCCGAGCAAACCCTGGCATTGCCACCGCTTTCGTTGTGTTACCCTGTTCCCCGATATCCGGCCCAAAAACGGCCAAATGCAACACATTTATTTACGCAGCGTAAATATGGGTCAATATTGACCCATCGACAACCAAAGGCTTTGCGCGGGGCAAGCCGGTCAGCCCTCTGGGGTTCACGGGATTGACGCAGCGGCAAGGTTCGCTCTATCCTGATGGAAGGGGTAAAAGCGAGGCTGGAAGGGTGAACAAGGAATTTGGTGGACAATTTGAACAAACGGCCGCCAATATTCTGATCGACCTGGTGGGGTCGTTCGAATATGCCGAAGACGATGCCACACGATGGGATGTCGCCAACAGGGCTGCCACCTCGATCGGGGCCAAGTCCTTGTTGATTGGCGGTTTTCGTGAAAACGAGATGCTGCCCGTATGGGCCAGAGCGAATATTGATGATGACTGGGGCGCCTATTACCACGAAAACGACTTTTGCGAAGCAGACCTGGTGTTGCTGAACCGAAAAAACGGGCGGCTGTCAGCGGTTCATCGGGCCGGTTCTACGACCAACGCGCAGGGGGTTAGCGCTAAATCGGTTGATTGGTGCCACGGGCTGCGCGATGCGGGCTATGGCGGGCATATCTTGCGCTGCTTTTCCGGCACATCGGGGCTTTCACAAACTCTGGTTTCGTTTCTGCCGGCATCCGATGATATCGACGATGCATTCCGGCTGAACACGGCGTTGATCACAGGGATTGCGGCGCTGGTTTCAGCCTATATCGGGCCGCCAACCGTTGATGGTAATGCCGGCCATATGGTCTGCGGCTACCAGACGCTTTCAACGCGGGAGCGCGAAGTGCTTTCTTTGCTGGCCGAAGGGTTGAACACCGCGCGCATCGCCGAAAAGCTGGGCATTGCCGAGGTAACGGTGCAGAAGCATTTTATGGGCGCGCGCATAAAGATGGGCGCATCCAGCCGCGCCCAGGCTCTGGCTTTGGCCATGGCACGCAACCAGATTTATCTTTAAGGCATAGGCCCGAAATCGCCCCATTTCACGCAGTCAGGCGCCCCAAGGTATTAATTTTGATACCTTGAAAAGGCTCCGGCATTCCGGTCTCTTAAAGTTTCAGGCAAATTGAATCTAACCTCCGGTGATCGGACTTTGGTTTCAAAGGGAGTGTAACGAGTGACTTTTTTTCGTATTGGGCGATGTTTCCGGCTGCGCATGGCAAGATATTCCGGTTCAGCACTATGCAGGCCGACGCCGCGCAAATGGCGGCAGGTGGTGGTCGGGTTTCTTTTGTCCACCACCGCCGCGCTGTCCCTTTCCAGCCATGCTTTTGCACAAGCGACCATTAACGGCACCGTTGAAATTGTGGACGGAACCCTGCCCGATAGCGGCACGCATACCTCGCCCTGGGTTGTCAGCGGCCTTTTGCTCGTTACAGGTGCGGGGGGCGAGTTGCGGATTATTGAAGCGGGGAGCGTCAGCAGCCTGATCGGGGTGGTTAACAGTGCAACCGGGCCATATGCATCGGCGACGATCAACGGCGCTGGCTCTAACTGGACAATGTCGAACAAGCTAATTGTCGGGGATGTCAGCACCGGCCTGTTAACTGTCGAAGCCGGTGGCCAAGTTACCTCCAAGGGGGGCAATATCGGATTGGGTGCCGCCTCGGATGGCACGATCACGGTGACGGGGGCCGGGTCCAGATGGGTGAACACCAGCACTTTGTTTGCGGGCATTGACGGGGATGCCACGCTGAATATCGAAGCGGGGGGTGTTGTCACCAACGGCATTGCAAATATTGGCAATAATGCCGGGTCTACCGCTGCCATTTCGGTAACCGGCAGTGGCTCGACATGGGCTAGCTCCCGAGAGGTTTATCTGGGCTATTACGGGACTGCCAGCTTGCAGGTTGCCGATGGTGGCGCGGTGACCAGCAAAACAGGATTTGTCGGATTCGATACCGGGTCGGTGGGCACGCTTTCGGTGACCGGGGCGGGCTCTAGCTGGGTCAGCACGGCCAACCTGAACATCGGGAGCGGTGGCGATGGCACGATGACCATCGAAGCAGGCGGGGCAGTTAGCAATGTTACCGGATTTATTGGCTTTTATGCCGCCTCCAACAGCGCGGTTACGGTTACGGGCGCTGGATCCGTATGGAACAATTCCAGTAGTTTGGTGGTCGGCAATCGTGGCACGGCCTCGCTTGATATTCTGGCGGGCGGGGTGGTCAATGACGGGAACGGAAATCTGGGGCAACTTGCGGGAGCGGTTGGCACAGCCACGATTTCCGGCGCGGGTTCAACATGGGCCAATTCAAACGCCCTTCTTGTCGGGAGGGCCGGCACCGGCACATTGGTTATCGAAGCGGGCGGTGCTGCTACCGATGTAAACGGCTATATCGGATTTGCGGCCGGATCGGTCGGTACGGCTACGGTGACGGGCGCTGGTTCGCACTGGGATAGCACGGCCAATATGTATGTCGGCCGATACGGTAGGGGTACGCTGAATATTGAAGCGGGTGGCGCGGTGAACAGCGTAACCGGCATTATAGCTTTTGGCTCGGCATCGACCGGCACGGTTACGGTCACTGGCGCAAGTTCTGCCTGGGTCAACTCGGGCGAGCTTTTTGTGGGCAATTCCGGGAATGGCACCCTGAATGTGGAATCCGGGGGCGGTGTCGGCAGTGGCAACGGGTATATCGGGTTTAACGCGGGCGCGGTCGGGGTGGTTAATGTTACGGGGGCCGGGTCCAGTTGGCTTGGTTCGGTATTGACCATCGGGAACAGTGGCTCCGGAGAGCTGATCATCGCCACGGGTGGCGAGGTCAGCAGCAACTCGGGATATATCGGGCGAAATGCCGGTGCCGTTGGCTATGTCAGGGTCGCAGGGGCCGATTCAATCTGGTCCAACTCCAACGATCTTATTGTCGGGAATGACGGCACAGGCACATTGGTGATCATTGATGAGGCCACCGCGATCAATGTAAACGGCTATGTCGGATTTGGTGCCGGATCGGTAGGCACGGCCACGGTTGCTGGCGCGGGGGCAACCTGGATCAACACCGGCGATTTCTCTGTCGGGGGATCCGGAGATGGCTCGCTGAATATCGAAACGGGTGGTACGGTAAGGAATTCCGACGGGTACATTGCCGGAGAAGCCGGGTCTTCGGGCGCGGTGCTGGTGTCGGGCGCGGGCTCGAACTGGGCAAATTCAGGGGATTTGTATGTTGGCGATGGCGGCATGGGCACGCTGGATATTGTAGCGGGCGGCACCGTCAGCAGTGCTTCGGGCGTTATCGCACGCATGGCCTCCTCGGATAGTGTGGTAACGGTAACGGGGGTCGGCTCTGAATGGGCTGTCGCGGGTGCGCTTACGGTTGGAAGCGCCGGTACTGGTATCCTGAACATCGAGGACGGTGGCCGTGTCACCGATAGCGATGGTACAATTGGCGAATTGTCGGGGTCGGTCGGCTTGGTGACCGTTACCGGAACCGGCTCTGAATGGGTTAATTCGGGTTTTCTTGCTGTCGGAAGCAGTGGATCGGGGACGCTCACCATCCTGGATGGCGGGACGGTAAGCAATACCGACGGTTTTATCGGCGAGTTGGCCGGGTCTTCGGGCGGAGTGCTGGTCACGGGGGCCGGCTCAAGCTGGACCAGTTCGGGGAATTTATACGTTGGCAATGGCGGCACCGGCGAACTGGTTATTGCGTCGGGTGGCGCGGTCAATAACGGGCAAGGGTTTGTCGGGTTTGACGCGGGCGGCTCGGGGGCGGCTTTGGTCACGGGGTCCGGTTCTGAATGGGTCAATACCGACGAGCTTTATGTCGGCTATTCCGGGGATGGCAGCCTGAACATCGAGGCCGGGGGGCTGGTCAGCGATACCCGCGGATATATCGGCTATAATATCGGTGCGACGGGTGCGGTTACGGTTACGGGCGCTGGCTCTGTCTGGACGAATTCGGACAAGACCAATGTCGGGATGTACGGGGATGGCACGCTGAATATCGAAGCGGGGGGCCGGGTTAACAGCGGTGATGATGCCAGTATCGGAGAGATAGTTGTTGCCACCGGTACGGCCACCGTTACGGGTGCCGGCTCTGTTTGGGCGATTACCCATGGTCTGTCGGTTGGCAGGGCGGGTAATGGCACCTTGATAGTGGCCAACGGGGGGCTGGTGACCTCTACAATCGGTGCTATTGGCGTTCACTCGGATTCTGTTGGCACGGTTATGGTTTCGTCTGCGACCTGGAACAATTCGGCCAACATGTATGTTGGATATAGCGGCAGCGGCACGCTTGTTGTCGAAGCGGGCGGCGCGGTAAGCAATCAAATCGGGTATGTGGGCTTACATGCCGGCTCTAGCGGGGGGATCACGGTAACCGGTGCTGGCTCTAGCTGGGTAAATACGGATGAGCTTTTTGTTGGCATTGGCGGCACGGGCACGCTGGATATCGAAGCGGGCGGCATGGTGAGCAATTCTGATGGTATTATCGGCGCTTCGGTCGGGTCTGTTGGCGCGGTTACGGTTACGGGCGCTGGCTCTGTCTGGACAAGTTCCGGCTCGCTCAAACTCGGGGATGCGGGCACTGGCACATTGACCATCACAGATGGTGGCGCGGTCAGCAATGCAGATGCATTTGTCGGGCTGAATGCGGGTTCTGTTGGCACGGTCACGGTTACGGGTGTAAATTCAAACTGGTCCAGTTCAGGCGCCCTGACGGTTGGGAAAGAAGGCTCGGGCACATTGCGTGTGGAAGCGGGCGCTGCGGTCAGCAGTGTCGGGGGCTATCTGGGATATGCCGCCGGATCGGTTGGCACGGCTACGGTGACGGGGGCCGGGTCTGGCTGGGCCAGCACGGCCGAGCTTTATGTGGGCCGAAGCGGCGCGGGCATGCTGGATATTCAGGACGGTGGTGCGGTCAGCAACAGCATCGGGTACATTGGCTATAATGCAAGCGCGACCGGCGCGGCTTTGGTCACGGGTGCTGGCTCGGACTGGGCCAGTACGGGCGCGGTTTATGTGGGCTATTACGGGGATGGCACGCTGACCATCGAGGCCGCCGGCAGTGTCAGCAATACCTTGGCGAGTATCGGGCATGCGGCGGGGTCGTCCGGCGTGGCCCTGGTTACGGGCGTCGGGTCCAGCTGGGCCAATGCGGGCAAGCTGGCGGTGGGGAAAGAGGGCGCGGGAACGCTCACCATCGCAGATGGCGGAGTGGTCAGCAATACCAGCGGATCCATTGCAGAAGGTGCGAACGGGGTTGGCACAGCCATGGTTACCGGGGCGGGGTCCCAATGGACCAATTCCAGCACGCTAATTGTCGGCGCCGGAGGGCAGGGCAGCCTGACCATCGCGGCGGGCGGCCTGGTGAGCGACAGCTCGGGGTATATCGGTTTTGCTGCGGGCAGTACGGGGGTGGCGTCGGTCACGGGTGCCGGGTCCGTCTGGACCAATACCGCTGATCTGATTTTGGGCGTTTCCGGCACGGCAGAACTGACGGTTGCCGATGGCGGAATGGTGCAGGCGGGCGGTGTGATTTCCATTGCGCAGAATGCGGGCGCGGTTGGCACGCTCAACATCGGGGCCGCGGCCACCGATGCCGCCGGTGTGGCCGGGATGGTTGACGCCTCGGCGATTGTGTTTGGCGACGGCACCGGCACGCTGGTGTTCAACCACACCGACAACGCCTATGACTTTGGTATCGGTATTACCGGCGCGGGGTCGGTGGATGTGCTTTCGGGCACCACCACCCTGTCCGTGGGCGGCGATTACACCGGCGATACCACCATTAGCGGCGGCACCCTGCTGGTGGATGGCTCGATTGTAAGTGAAACCCATGTGCGTGGCAGCGGCACTCTGGGCGGCTCCGGCTTTGTCGGGGATCTGTTCGTAGAGGCCGGCGGCATTCTGGCTCCGGGCCATTCAATCGGCACGATTTACGCTGAAACCGCCGATTTTGCCACCGGTTCAACCTTTGCGATGGAAGTAGCCAAAGACGGTACAGGGGACATTCTGGGCGTTACCGGCGCGGTGGTCATCCAGAGCGGCAGTACGCTCGAAATCGGCCCCGAGGCCCTGGGCGAAGATGGTAGCACCTATGACTGGGTGACCATGTATCTGGTGATTGCCGCCGATACGGTGACGGGCGTTTTTGATAGCGTGGTGGAAAGCTTTGATAACCTTGACGCGACCGTAACCTATGACGAAGCCAACGTGTATTTGACCCTGACGCGCACGGATATCGATTTCACCGAGGTTGCCAACACCGCCAACCAGATCGCCGCAGGCGAGGGGGTAACGGGGCTTGGCAGCGAGTCGGAAATCTATCAGGCCGTGGTGCTGGTCGGCGTTGAAAACGCCCCGCTGGCGCTGGACCTGCTTTCGGGCGAGATTCACGCCACCTCCAAAACCCTGCTGGCGCAGAACAGCCAACAGGTGCTCAACACTGCGTTCCAGCACGATGCGGCACCGGGCATTCATGCATGGAGCGAAGTGGTGGGCAACTGGTCACAATATGATACCGACGGCAATGCGGCAGCGGCCTATCAGTCAACCTATGGCGTGTTTGCGGGGGTGGATGTTAATTTTGGTGGCAACGTCGATATCGGGCTGATGGCCGGTGTTTCCGAGGCAAGCTTTGGCGTTGGCGGGCGAAATTCCAGCGGGGATGACACGGCGTTTCATGTGGGGGCGTATGGCAGGGCCAGCTATGGCGCGCTTAACCTTGGCTTTGGCGCGCTTTATTCGAAATATGATGTGAACACCACCCGCACCGTGCAGGTTGCGGCCATCGACCAAACCCTGACCGCCGCTTACGGGGCCTCCAGCATTTCGGTGTTTGGCGAGGCAAGTTATGCTTTTGAACTGCCCAAGGCCACCATCGAACCGTTTGTGAACCTTACCTATATCAACCTGCACACCGATGCATTTGCCGAGACGGGGGGCAGCGCTGCGCTGACCTCGGCCGCCTCCGGTCAGGATCTGGTCTTTGCTACCCTTGGCCTTCGGCTGAACCGCGAGATCAACCTTGGCAATATCAAAGCCAACCTGAGCGGCGCCATTGGCTGGCAGCAGGGGCTTGGCAGCATGTTGCCCTATTCCGACCTGTCGTTTTCGGGCCAGCCGTCTTTCTCGATTGCGGGTGTATCGGCGGTAAGCAGCGCGGTTTCGCTGTCCGCCGGGATTGATATTGATCTGGGGGCTGATTTTAACCTTGCGCTTGGCTATAATGGCCTGATTGCAGCAGGGGCGCAGAACCACGCGATACAGCTCAATCTGGTAAAGGAATTTTGATGTGATGAAAAAGATGTTCTACCCCCACGCGCTGGCCTTGTCCGCCACGCTTTTTGCATCGGCAAGTATCGCGGCCGGTCTGCCCGGCGGGGCCACATCCCTGACCGAAACCCATGACACATGGCAACTGAACTGTGTTGACCAGAACGGCGCGCTGACCTGCGCGATGTCCCAGGCGCAAGTTGACAGTGACTCCGGCCAGCAGTTTTTAGCCATCGAACTGCGCCCCGACGGGGCTGGTGGTCTGGCCGGTGCTATGGTGCTTCCGTTCGGTCTTGCGCTTAGCCAGGGCATAACCCTTGGCATGGACGAACAGGAAAACACCGTCGCGCTCAGGTTTTCCACCTGCCTGCCCGCCGGTTGTCTGGTGCCCATCGGCTTTGCCGCCGAATCTGTCGAAGCCATTGGCGGGGCCGGCCAGTTGAATATCACCGCGATCATCAGCGATTCAGGGGATCCGATCAACCTGACCATCGACATGACGGGCTTTCAAAGCGCGACCACACGGATGACGGATATTCTGGCCGAATAAGCCGGTCGGAACGCGTAACACCGTACCTTCAAGGGTTTCGAGCCAATCAGTTTTCGGGACTTCGGACCTTGAAAACCAGATAGCCACCCACCCCGCCAATGGCAGCGCAAATTGCGGATTTGATGAGGGTTGGCAAGACAAGACCTTTGAAAATACCGGTTTCATCCGTTCCGGCATGACTAACGATATCCAGGAAGTCTTTTAATGGGATGGGATGACCAATAACGGTAGGCCAGGTCAAAAGAACCCCTATGACCCCGCCCAGCAACACGCCGAGCAGGACAAAGGGAAAAGGGGAACCGGTTTGCTTTCTCAAGTGGACGATTGCCAGCCCTGAAAAGATCAGGAGCAAAAGCACTATCCCGATAGTCGGTCCGCCAATATTGTCCATTGTTCTTTCCTTAACCTGCGTTCTCAATAAGATTCACGGTTGTAACGCGTCCGGACTGGTTGAAAACAACCGTTAGAATGGTTTGGGAAACCCCTTGCCGGAGCGTGAAGGGGTTTAGAATATCAGCCCTGAATCCGAGGCCTGTATAAGCCCAGGTTGTTTGGCCGTTAATGGTTTGAGAATGGAGCGGGTTTCCCATGATTTCCCTGACTTGCTCTTTGGTCATTCCGTTACGGATTTTCTGTTTCGCCTCGGCATATGTCATGCCGTTAAGCTCGGGATTTGACCCCGGGATACAGGCGGACAATCCCAGGGTAAGCGTGACTGCCATGACAGCAGCAAGCGGGTTTTTCATTTTCTGGTCCCTTCTTGGAATGGTTATGATGATCAGACGAAGATATCGGCGTCGGCGCAGGGCAACCCTTCGCTATTGCCGGATAAATTCCGCATGTACCGTGCCTTCATATCTCCAGGTTCCGGTGATCTTTGTGCTGTCGGCGGACTCGATACTTAGGCTGGCGCTGTCGATAAAAATTGTGGTCCCTTCAAGGGTTACGCTTTCTGCTATCCAGTCCTTGCCACCATCGCAATCGTTGTCCAAATGATACTGCATGCGCCGGCCGACTTTCAGATAGGCGCATGCACCATATGGCGTATTCCAAAGATAGGTGCCTCGTTGAAGTGTTACTTGCTGGGCGGATACCTGTATGGCCGAAAGGCACAATCCCAGGGATAAACCGACCCATATAAGCGCTCTGTTCTTGCTCGCGGGGGCAGGTATTTTTTCTTGCATTGATTGTGTGCTCCATTGCTTTTAATATGGGAATTATTCACCGGAAAAGGCTCTTCTCAAAACGGTGAAACCGAAAAGAAACCGAAATATCGCGAGTAACACATTGACAAACATGGGTAAAAATATCACCGAACCTCCAAAGAATTTGTCTTTCTGGAAGATGTTCGATTTTTTTTGGGACAATGGTATTGGAAATGATCTGGATTCCGAGGGCGCTCCGGTTCCATGGACAGCGCAACAACTGGAAGATGCGCTGGAGGGCACACCGGACAAACGAACCATCGAAAACTGGCAGCGCCACGCAAACCTGCCTTCAAGGGAAAATTTGCGAAAACTGGCGGGTCTGGCATCGGGAGGGGACAGAGGTTTGCGCAACAGATGGCACGAGGCTCTGTTCGAGGTTTCGCGCGCGGAGCGCGAATTGAAGAAAGAGGAAAAAACCCAGCGGACAGATGATACTTCACCAGATATGTCGGCGGCCCTGCATCATGAAGAACCGTCAAAAGCGCGCTCGAAAGCTTTGATACTGGGCCTTGCTGGGCTGATTGCTCTGGCGGGGGCTGGCGGGGTTTATTATTCCCAAAAGGATCAATCCGTGCCCCTAGTCGAGAATATGCGTATCTGCGACCGGTTCTTCTTCGATTTTGAGGCCAAAAAATGCAAACAGCATATGCCGGTGTTCATGTCGGGTATCGATGAAGTGTACTTAAGCTTTGATTTCAACAATGTGCCTGAAGGCACCCCTTTCGAGCGGTGGTGGATACGAAATGGCGAACGAATTGCCGGGCGCACCAGTTTCAATGATGATGCTTGGCCCGGATACACTTTCTGGCGCCCCGGCGGGCCATTGCCGGTAGGCCAATATGTCGTGCGTTTGGTCGTTGAGGGCCAAGTGGAGACACAAGCATTTCTGGTCCAGCAGGAAGGCGTGATTTCTGAACCCTGAGCAAACATAACTTCACGACTGCCGGAGCGGGTTTTCATGCTTGCTTCGGGCCAATGCACTTTTATTTACTGAATAACATTGCTTTGAACCGCTAAACAGGATACCATTTTAAGTGGAGTTTTCGCATGGTATTCTCGTATTCCACTTTGTTCGCCCACTCAACCCAAAACCGTTCCCGAACGGATTGGGAAACGCTGGTCGATCATCTAGGGGGCGTGGCACGGGTCGGCAGGCAATATGCGGCCGGATTTTCGGCAAATGAATGGGGCAATGCTGCGGGGCTGTTGCATGACCTGGGCAAGAGCAAGCCCGGGTTTCAGGCCTATCTGCGCGGCGAGCGCGGATCCGACCCCCATAGTGGCGAGGGTGCGCGGTATGCCACCACGCATCTGGGGGGGGCGGGCAAGTTGCTGGCCTATGCCATTGCCGGGCACCATGCGGGGCTGCCCAACGGGCTTGGCCCCGTTTCCGGCAAGCCCGCAACCCCGCTGAACGAGCGCCTGCAAACGGCCGAGCGTCTGAACCTGCCGGAAGGCATCGCCCTGCCTGCCCTCTCGACTCCGGCCCCGCTTGCCAACGTGCAGGGCGTCTCCAATTTCACCCTGCATTTTTTCACCCGCATGCTGTTTTCCGCGTTGGTGGATGCGGATTTTCTGGAAACCGAAAGGTTTTATGACAAGGTGGAAGGGCGACAGAATGTGCGCGGCTGGGCCGGGTCTCTGGACGGGCTGGAACAGGCGTTGACCGCCCGTCTGGCCGCCTTTGGCCCGCCCGAAAGCCCCATCAACAGGCTGCGCGCCCGGGTTCTGGCCCATGCCTGCGTGCAGGCGGAAAAGCCGCCCGGGCTGTTTACGCTCACCGTGCCCACGGGGGGCGGAAAAACCCTCACCTCGCTGGCCTTTGCCCTTGCCCATGCCCGCAAGCACCGGCTGAAGCGGGTGATTTATGTCATCCCCTACACCTCGATTGTCGAGCAAACGGCTGATGTGTTCCGCACAGCACTTGGTGACAATGATGCGGTGCTGGAACAC
>JALXER010000307.1 GCA_027069385.1 Paracoccaceae bacterium | reverse complement strand
CCATCTGGCAATCCACCCTCGACACCCCCGAAATCTCTATCAAAGACAACTTCTTCGAGTTGGGGGGCGATTCCATGCGCGCCGTGACCATTATTGCCAAGGCGGCAGAGCAGGGGATTGGCCTGAGCGTGGCGCAGATGTTCCGGTTCCAGACCATCGAGGAACTGGCGGCCGTGGCCGGTGAGCCCGAAGCGCCGATCGAATCCATCGCGCCTTTTGGCATGTTGAGCGCCGAGGACAAGGCGTTGCTGCCCGCAGGGTTGGAGGATGCCTATCCGCTCAGTTCATTGCAGCTTGGCATGGTTTTTCATAGCGAGGTGGATCGGGAAAGCTCGGTTTATCATGATATTTTCAGCTTCAGAATCAGAACCCGCTGGGACGAGGCCGCGTTCCGTTCGGCGCTGGATTTCATGGCGCGCACCCATCCAATTTTGCGCAGCCGTTTTGACATGACCACCTTTAGCGAACCCTTGCAACTGGTGCAAAGCCACGCGGAAATTCCGCTAGAAGTATTGGATGGCGGCCGCCCCGAAGCGTGGATTGTCCGGGAAAAGACGCGCGGTTTCGATTTCGCGACTGCGCCGCTGATGCGGGTCGGGGTGCATGTGTTTGGCGCGGAGGAGATCCAGTATACCCTTAGTCTGCACCATGCCATTCTGGATGGCTGGAGCGTGGCGGCGTTCCAGACCGAACTGTTTCGGGTTTACAACGCGTTTCTGGCCAAAGAGACGCCCCCGCCGGTGCAAATCAAGGCGCGGTTTGTGCAAAGCATCGCCGCCGAGCAGCGCGCCCTGAACAGCGGGGCCGCGCGCCGTTTCTGGGCCGAAACGCTGGAAGGTTGCGTGGTTGGCACCCTGCCGGAGCAGCCCGATGACGGGGATGAAAACAGTTATACCCAATCGGTCGACCCCGCATTGCTGGCGCAACTGGATGCGCTGGCAAAGGCGCGGCAGGTGCCGTTGCGGGTGGTGTTGCTGGCCGCGCATATCCGGCTGATCGCTGCCTATACCGGCCAGTCGGACGTGATGACGGGGGTAGTGACCCATACCCGCCCCGAGGTCGAAGGCACCGAAAGCGTGCTGGGGCTGTTCCTGAACACGCTGCCGTTTCGTATCCAGACCGGCAAGGATCTGATTGCGCGGGTATTTGCGCTCGATACCGAAATTTCGGCGCATCGGGCCTATCCGTACAATCAGGTTTTGCAGGATAACGATCAAGCGCCGCGGTTCGAACACATGTTCAATTATGTCAATTTCCATGTGATGGAGGGGCTGGCGGAGGCGGGGTCGCTGGACGTGCTGGCCCAGCAGAATTTCGAGGCGACCAACTTTGCGCTCGGGGTTAATGCGGTGCATATGGGCGGTAGGCTGACCATGACGTTTGTCTATGACCCGCGGCGGCTGAACCGCGCGCTGCTGGTCGAAATGGGCGCGTATTTTGAACGGATCTTGCGTGCAATGGTGCAGGGCAAGGCAACGGTGGCGCTGCCCGAAACGACCGTAGCGCGGATTGCCCGCTGGAACGATACTGGGCAGGATTACGGCCCTGCGCAGTGCATTCAGGCGCAATTCGAGCAGCAGGTTGCCCGATCGCCCGACGCGGTCGCGCTGGTGTATGAGGGCAGCACGCTGACTTATGATGCGCTGAACCGGCGGGCCAACCGGCTTGCCCATGCGTTGATCGATGCCGGAGCAGGGCCGGATCAGGTGGTGGGCCTGATGGCAAAGCGCGGGTTTGATCTGGTGGTCGGGCTGCTGGCCATACTGAAATCGGGCGCGGCCTATCTGCCGCTGGACCCGGGATTGCCGGCGGCGCGGCTGGCCTATCTGGTGGGCGATGCGGCCCCGAAAACCGTCGTGGCCCAAAGCGGCCTTGCCGAGTTGTTGCCTCCCGACCCGACGGTTATTTGCCCCGACGGCCCGCCGCTTACCACGCCGGATTCCAACCCCGAAATTGGCATGTCCCCCGACAATCTGGCCTATGTGATCTATACTTCCGGCTCTACCGGTCAGCCAAAAGGGGTCGGGGTCAGCCATCGGGCAATCGATAACCGGCTGCGCTGGATGGAGCAGCAATTCGGCACCGGCCCGCAGCGCATATTGCACAAAACTCCGTTCAGCTTTGATGTGTCGGTGTGGGAGCTGCTCTGGCCGCTGGTTGCGGGGCACCAAATGGTGATTGCCCGTCCCGAGGGTCACAAAGACCCGGCCTATCTGGCCGAACTTATTGGCAAGCAACAGGTCAGCATTGCGCATTTCGTGCCGCCGATGCTCGATACCTTCCTGACGCTGGCCGACCTGTCCGAATGCGGGTCTTTGCAGGCGGTGGTATGCTCGGGTCAGGCGTTATCGGCCGATCTGGCCGCGCGATTTGTCCGCTCGCTGCCCGGTGCTAAGCTGCATAACCTATATGGCCCGACCGAAGCCGCCGTGGATGTAACCCATTGGCCGGTGGATGGTACAAATGATATCGTGCCCATTGGCACGCCAATTGCCAATATCCGCATGCAGGTGCTGGGTCCGGACCTGTCACAACTGCCCGTTGGTGTTACCGGAGAGCTGTTTATCAGCGGCATGGGTCTGGCGCGGGGCTATGTCAACCGGCCGGGTCAAAGCGCGGCGGCATTTCTGCCCGACCCTTACGGCAAGGCGGGAGAGCGGATGTATCGCACCGGCGATCTTGGCCGCTGGCGCGATGATGGCACCATAGAGTATCGGGGCCGCATCGATGACCAGATCAAACTGCGCGGGTTTCGCATTGAACTGGGCGAGATCGAGACGGCGATTTCGGCATTGGCGCAGGTCCGCTCGGCGGCGGTGCTGCTGCACCAGGACCAGATCATCGCCTATATCATCGGCGAGCCGAAGGGCCTGCGCGCGCAACTGGCCAAAACCCTGCCCGAATACATGGTTCCGAACCGGGTTATCGCGCTTGACTCGTTTCCCCTGACCCCGAGCGGCAAGATCAACCGTCGTGCGCTGCCCGCCCCCGACCTGTCCGCGCGTGATGTGCCCTATGTGGCACCCGAAGGCGACACCGAACAGCATCTGGCGCGTATCTGGCAACGCGCGCTCGGGCGCGAAAAGATCAGCGTTACCGCCAGCTATTTCGAACTGGGGGGTAACTCGCTTATGGCCATGGAAATTCTGGCGCGGATAGAGCGCGAGATGGGGCAAACCGTGACCGCAAGGCTGTTCTTGTCAACGCCTACCATCCGGTCGCTGGCCACGGCTATCGACATGCTGCACGCCCCGGGGAACCCCGGTAATGACGACGACGAAGAAACGGTGCTGTTATGAATATGGAAACCATTCTTGCCACCCTTCGCGACCACGGCGCACGGGTTTCGCTGCAAAACGGACAGTTGGCGCTTAGCGGAGCCAAGGGCAAGCTGCCCGCCGGCCTGATTGCGCAGATCAAGGAAGCCAAGCCCGAAATCATCGCCTGGCTTCAGGCGCTGGAGGCCGAAAAAGCGCTGGCGAAAACGGGTATCATGGCGCGCGGAAAAACCGCCGGACCGCTGTCATTCTCGCAAAACCGCCTTTGGGTGCTTAGCCAGATGGGCGGGGCCACCAACGAATATAACGTGCCCGATGTGCGCGAATTCGGGCTCGATCTGGATGTGGGGGCGCTTCAATCGGCGCTTGAACACCTGTGCATGCGCCACTCGGTTTTGCGCAGCATCTACCGCCTGAATAACGGAGAACCCGAGCAAGTGGTTTTGCCCGTGCCCGCGCAGGTGCTGGCGCGCCAGAGTCTTGATGACGATGCGCTTGAATCCGCGGTAATGGCCGAGGTGGCAGCGCCGTTTGATCTGGAAAAGGGGCCGGTTTTTCGTGCGCGCCTGTTCAGCACCCCC
>JALXER010000306.1 GCA_027069385.1 Paracoccaceae bacterium | reverse complement strand
TCCTTGATCCGGTCGGCGTTGGAATCGTTAGTGCTCTGATCGGCCGACTTGAACACAAAGGTATCCGCGCCGCTGCCGCCAATCATCACATCCTTGCCATTGCCCCCGTCCAGAATGTCATCCCCCGCGCCGCCTTTCAGCTTGTCATTGTCGTTATTGCCCGACAGTTCGTCATTTCCGGTGCCGCCATACAGCTTGTCATCGCCACCGCCGCCCGCGATAATATCATCCCCGAACTTGCCGTAAATCACATCATTGCCGCGCTGGCCGTCGATCCAGTTGGCGCCGACCTGGTCGGTCATCACATCATCGCCCGACGTGCCGTATAGCTGGGCTTCGTATTGTTGCGCGAAAATGCCGCCATAGGTGCCGTCCTGGTCATAAGTGGTCCAAGTGACCACAAACCCGCCATTTTCCAACACCTCGATTTCGGCCGAATTCTGGTCATAGGTAGGTGAGGATGAAATCTGGAACTCGTCGCCCATTGGCTCGCCCGCCGCGTTATAGCGCTGGCCATAGATACCGCCACTGCCGCCGTCCTGCCCGTTCGAGGTCCAGACCACGATATAGCCCCCGTCAGGCGTTGCTGCCACCGAGGGCGCGCGCTGGTCGCTGGTGAAATAGGTGTTAACCTGAAATTCGCCGCCGACGGGTGTACCGCTGGCGTTGTATTGCTGGGCAAACACGCCAAAGCTGTCGCCATCCTGCCCCATCGCTTCCCATGTAACGATAAACCCGCCGCCCGCCAGTCCGGCAATAGACGAGGTTTCCTGCGCGCCTGCCGTCGTGGTGTTGACCAGAAATTCACCCCCGACAGCCACGCCCGAGGCGTCATAACGCTGCGCATAAACGCCGGTATTGTCGCCATCCTGCCCGTATGAATTCCACGACACCAGAAACCCGCCATCGGATAATGCGGTTATCTGGTTCTGGTCCTGATTGCCCGTGGCCGTGGTGTTGATCTGGAACTCGCCACCCACAGGCGTACCGGCGCTGGTGTATTTCTGGCCATAGATGCCATAGGCATCGCCGTCTTGCTGATAGGATTCCCATGTGACCACATAGCCGCCGCCATCCAGCGCGGTGATAACCGGCGCGGTTTGGGTATTGGTGGTGGTGGTATTAACCCGCGTTTCAGCGCCAACCGGATTGCCAGCGGAATCGTAGCGCTGGCTATAAATCCCCAGCCCGTCACCGTCTTGATACGACGTGGCCCACGCCATGACAAACCCGCCATCGCCAAGCCCGGTTACGGTAGAGCTGAATTGAGCACCAAGCGTTGTGGTATTAACCTGAAATTCTGCCCCGACAGCCACGCCACCCGCATCGTATCGCTGCGCAAACACCCCGTTGAACGAGCCGTCCTGAACACCCGAGGTCCATGTTATGATATAGCCGCCGTCGTTCAACGCTGCCAGATCGGGTTCAACCTGATCGCTGTTGGTGTAGGTGTTTACCTGAAACTCTCCGCCCAGCGGAATTGATACGTCGGCCATCTTTACCCCTTTGTTTACCTTCGCCCGACCGGTCCAGTCGCGGCTTTGGAATAACCTAACGAAATTAACGGTTTCGATCAAGGGATATGGGGGCCGCGCACCCTAAGGGCTGGGGAGGTTGATCAAAACCCCCTGCCCATGCCGAGCGTCACGCCATGTTTTCAGGGTGGCAAGGTCAGCGCCTTAAAGCGCAAAATCGTCAGCGGTAAACGCGATATCGCCCATAGCGAATATCTTCATATCCGCCAGCCCGTCGCCGTCCACGTCAAGCTGCAAAACCGTATTGCCGTGGCCGTTCAAAAACGCCCGCACCTCTGGCCCGGTTCCGGTAAAGGCACTGTCGCCGAGGAAGGTGAAATCGGTTTCGGAGAGGTCGTCTATTACTATAATATCAACGCCAACCTCAAAATCCCGGATACGGTCAATGCCCGTGGCAATTTGGCTGTCCGTGACCTTAGTAAAGAAAAACACATCCGCGCCCGCACCACCGGTTAAGATGTCTTTGCCATGCCCCCCAGTTATTAAATCAATGCCACTGCCACCGTTGATCCGGTCATTCCCAAAGCCTCCTTCAATTCTGTCAACACCCGAACCACCAAACAACCGGTCATTGCCACCTTCACCTCGAATATTGTCGTTCCCCGCCCCGCCGCGGATTACATCGTCGCCCCCAATAATGGAAAAATCACCATTGTCACCCCAGATCAAGTCATCGCCTTCGCCACCAAACAGGTGGTCATCTCCCAACCCGCCAGCAATATCGTCGTAGCTCCGACCGCCATGAATTTCATCATTGCCTTCCTGCGCGCTAATAGAATCGTGCCCGCCCCGGCCATAGACGATATTGTCGCCATCCAATGCATAAATGATATCGTCGCCAGCGCGCCCATCTATCCAGTCTGCGCCAATGTTGTCATAAAAGTCATCTGCACCCATCGTGCCGATTAACTGTGCTTCATACTGCTGCGCATAGATGCCATAGTCATCACCATCCTGATTATTCGATGACCAGCTAATCACGAAAGCGCCGTCTTCCAGCACGGTGATGCTGGGTTCAAGCTGGCTATCTGTGGAATGGGTGTTGACCTGATATTCATCACCGATCGGCTGACCATTCGCGTCAAACCGCTGCGCAAAAACGCCGTAACTGTCACCGTCCTGATTCTGGCTGCGCCATGCAATCACAAACCCGCCATCGAGCATGGCGGCAACCACCGGATATTTCTGGCTATCACCTGAATGGCTGTTGACCTGAAATTCTGCGCCCACCGGATTGCCGTTTTCGTCATAACGTTGAGCAAAAATCCCGCTCCCGCTGCCGTCCTGGCCGTTTGACTGCCACGTTACCAGAAAACTTGCATCACCGGCATGAGCCGTTCTATGCAGGCCTGTAACCGAGGCGGCCGACTGGTCGGAGAGCGTTTCGGAATTCACCCGAAATTCAACGCCTACCGCTGTGCCGCTGGCGTCATACCGTTGCGCATAAACGCCGTTGCCCGAGCCATCTTGCCCCCAGGATTCCCAACTTACCAAAAACCCGCCATTGCTTAGCGCGCTAACACTTGGATCGCGCTGGTCATCAAGGGTTTCGGAATTCACCTGAAATTCACCCGCCGCCGCCGTGCCGTCAGCATGGTAAACTCGGCCATAAACCCCCAGATAACTGCCATCCTGTCCATAGCTCGACCAGGTCACCACATAGCTGCCATCTGTCAGCGTAGAAACCGCCGGGGCGGACTGGTCGTCGAGCGTGGTCTGGTTGATGCGGGTCTCGCCGCCAACCGCCGCGCCCGCCGCATCATAGCGCTGGCTGTAAATGCCATAGCCCTGCCCGTCTTGCGCCCATGACTGCCAGACCACCACAAAGCCGCCATCATCCAGCGCGGTGACGACTGCGGCTTCCTGATTGTAAAGGCCGGTGCTGTTAACCTGAAATTCGATGCCAACCGCCACACCGTTCGCGTCATAACGCTGGGCAAAAACATCGGTATCGGCGCCACTGGCGGGTTGCGAATGCCACGTAACCACATAGCCCCCATCCGCCAATCCGGTGATCGAGGACCCGGCCTGAAACCCAACCGTGGTGGTATTCACCTTGAATTCAGTGCCGTGCGGGATGTGGGATGGGGTCATTTCGATATTCCTAAAACTTAACTCCGGTTACAATACACCCGCATTGGCAAACCACCCCGGCCCGAAACTAAAGAATAAAGTCATCCGCCGTAAACGCGATATCCCCCGTAAAGAATATCTTCATATCCGCCAGCCCGTCGCCATCAACGTCGATACGCATAATGGTATTGCCGGCATCGTTGACAAACGAGCGGATTTCCGGGCCATCACCGGTAAAGCTCGCATCTCCGATAA
>JALXER010000305.1 GCA_027069385.1 Paracoccaceae bacterium | reverse complement strand
GTGCGGGGCCGCGGATCGTTGATGCCGCCACCTTTGTGTGGATGTCACCGATGGTTCCGGTCACCACCTGCTGGTTCGCGCGGGTGCCGTTATCGACCACGGCCGCGGGTGTATCCGCATCCAGCCCGTGTTTTACGAATTGTTCCGACAGGATCGGCAGGCTGCTTAGCCCCATATAGATCACCACGGTTTGCCCGTCTTTTACCAGCGTTTCCCAGTCCAGATCCAGCACGCCGTCTTTGCCATGCGCGGTGATCAGCACGCAGGATTGCGCGTGATCGCGGTGGGTCAGGGGAATGCCGGCATAAGATGCGCAGCCCGAAGCTGCGGTAATCCCGGGTATCACTTGAAACGGCACGTCATTGGCGGCCAATTCTTCCAGTTCTTCGCCGCCACGGCCAAAGATAAACGGGTCGCCACCTTTCAGGCGCAGCACCCGTTTGCCCTGTTTGGCCAGTGTCACCATCAGCGCGGTGATGTCTTCCTGCACCATGGTGTGCTGCTGCGGCGCCTTGCCCACATTGACCCGCTCGGCATCGCGGCGCACAAGGGTCATGATTTCGTCACTGACCAGCCGGTCATAGAGCACCACATCGGCGCGTTGCATCAGCCGCAGGGCGCGAAAGGTCAGCAGGTCGGGGTCGCCGGGGCCTGCTCCGACCAGATAGACCTCGCCCATCCGGGATTTGCCCTGGTTTTCCGCAGCCGATTCCAGATCGGCCAGCAGGCGTTGCCCCGCCGCTTGCGGGTCGCCCGCCAGAAAATAGTCGCCGACCTGTCCTTCGATGGTGTTTTCCCAGAAATGCCGCCGCGCATCCGTAGAGGACAGTTTTTCCATCACCGCATCGCGAAACCCGCCCACGAACGAGGCCAGACGGCCATAGATCGCCGGCAGCATTACCTCTATGCGCGCACGCAGGATCCGCGCGATCACCGGCGCGTTGCCCCCCGAGGAAATGGCCACGATCAGCGGCGAGCGGTCCACCACCGAGGGCGTAATAAAGTCGCAATAATGGGTGACATCGGCGATGTTAACCAGCACGCCCGCTTGCTTGGCCATTTGGTGCAAGGCCTCGTCGCGGGCCGGGCTTTCGGTCGCGCCATAGGCTACCACGGCCCCGTCAAAATCGCCGGGTTGCGGCGGGCGCGCAAAATGCGTCAGGGCCGGATTTTCCAGCAGTCGCGCGAATTCGTCGGTCAGATTTGGGCAGAATACATACACTCGCGCACCGGCGCTAAGTGCGCGCTCGGCACGGCGCGCGGCGGGGGTGCCGCCCCCGTCAACGATGACCTTTTTGTCTTTGACATCCAGAAATATCGGCAGATGGTCCATGATTTACCCCTGTTTGGCGGCCCAGTTGAGCAAGTCTTGCCCGATGGCCTGCGCATTTTCGACGCTTAGGTCTACGGCCGTTATCCGGTGCCCCTCGCGAATGGTCAGGCGCAACAGGTGCATACCGGATTCGTATTCGTGATCATGCAGCGACGCTTTGCGGGTATAGGGCAGCTCATGCCTGCTGATTTCGACCATTTTGTCAGCGGTCATAGTGCAAACCCCGCGTGAAAATTGCCTCTAGCCGCCATTCCCATTTCTTGGGCGTATCGCGGTAATCGGGTTTCACGTCGAATTCAATGAACATGTGCCCGGATTCGCCCGCATGGGCAACCAGATGTTCCAGTTCGGCAAAGGTATCCACGTCGGGATGTTGGATAATCAGTTCACTTAGCTTGGCCATTCTTTGGGCTCCCCTCTATGCGGTTGTGAAATCTTATACGGTATAACAGGCGCTCGCTAGTGCCTGTGGCTTTTTCCGGGTCGAAACCGGTGCGATTGTGCAGACAGTTGTTGGACAAGACCCCCTGACCGGGTGCCAGCGTCAGGCTGTGCAGATAGTCCTGTTCGGTCTCCAGTATATGTTGCAGGGCGCGGGCGGCTTCAAGGGTGGCACCGTCTTTCCATTCGATCGAGCGGGTGCGCGCCGTATAGCGCATGGTCAGGGCGCCGTCCTCTAGAAAGAATACCGGCCCGATGCTGGCCGGGCGGACCGAGCCGTCTTTCTCGGTGTTGGGCGGGATGGTCATGGCGGCGTTATCCATCAGCAGGGTAACATAGTCGGGGTTCAGGTCGCGCAGCCGGATATAGGCGATTTCGGGGTCGATAATCTGGTTGCGGCCCCCGTCATCGGCGGGGCGCACGCAATGCAGGATAAAGCTGCGGATCACCTGATCGGGGCCGTTGTAATACCCGTCGGTATGCCAGTTGATTGCCTTGCGCGAATAGGGAATATAGCCGCGCTGGTGCTCTTTGTCCGACACCTGCAGCGCCACGACTCCGTTTTCGATGGTCGAGCGGTGCTTTTCGGCGACGCGCAGGCCGAACGCATCGGTAAAGCTGCGCAAATCATGGCTGACTTGCAGGTCATCGCCCTTGGGTGGCGCGGAATAAAGCGCGAATCCGGTGTCGTTTATCCGCGCCAGCATGGCGGCAACTTCGTGATTCGAAGGGGTGGCCAGATTCGCGATTTCGACAAAATCCGCCGGTTTCCGGCGATCCGAGCGCGCAATTTTTTCCTGCCGCCACGCCCGATATGCCGCCGGATCGGTGAAATCTGCATTCCTGACTACTTTAGTCTTGCTTTGCGAAACTTTCATGTTTTCAGGCATATTCAGCGCTTTCTCATTGTGTAAAGGACTTGAGTTACAGAAAAACCGGCTTTAGGCGGATTTGTTCAAATCTTTTACTTTACATTCGATAATTGTAATATATAAATTTGATGACAGAATATGCAAATGGTTTTCAGGATTGTTTTCGCAGATGGGCACATTTGCCCGAACAGCCCGGCCACAGCCGGAAAGAGCTGGAAGACCATGGATCACCAAGCGTAGCGCAAGGGAGAAACGCGATGAAAGACGAAGTGACTAAAAACGGTGTTAACCCAACACCGATGCTCGATCAGCTCGAAGACGGCCCCTGGCCCAGCTTTGTAACCGGTTTGAAACGGCTGCGCGATTCCGAAGGTAAGGAATACGCCCCGATTATGAACGACCTTCTGGGCCAGTTGAACCATTCCTATGAAAACCGCAAAGGGTTCTGGAAAGGCGGCACCTTGTCGGTGTTTGGCTATGGCGGCGGTATTATTCCGCGCTTTTCTGAAGTAGCTGAACAATTCCCCGCTTCCAAAGAATTTCACACGCTGCGCGTAATGCCGCCTGCGGGTAACCACTATACCACCGACATTCTGCGCAAGATGTGCGATGTCTGGGAACGTCACGGTTCTGGCCTTATCGCGTTTCACGGCCAGTCCGGCGACATTATGTTCCAGGGTTGTACCTCGGACAAAGCGCAGGTCGCGTTTGATGAATTGAACGAGATGGGCTTTGACCTTGGCGGTGCCGGTCCGGCATTGCGTACCGCCATGTCCTGCGTTGGCCATGCCCGTTGCGAGCAGTCCTGCTTTGACGGCGTCAAGGCGCATCGCGGCATTATCAACCGCCTGCTTGACGAAATGCACCGTCCGGCCATGCCCTATAAGTTCAAGTTCAAATTCTCGGGCTGCGGCAATGACTGCGTGAACGCCATCCACCGCGCCGACTTTGCGGTGATCGGTACCTGGCGCGATGACATCAAGATCAATCAGGAAAAAGTCAAAGAGCATATCGCCGAAAAAGGCCGCAAGTACACCATCGACACGGTGGTTTCCATGTGCCCGACTCGCGCGATTTCGCTGCATGACGATGACACGATGGAAATCGACAACGCGTCATGTGTGCGCTGCATGCACTGCATCAACGTCATGACCAAGGCGCTGTCGCCCGGTGATGATCGTGGCGCGTCGGTTATGATCGGCGGCAAGCGCTCGCTGAAAGTGGGCGACCTGATGGGGACGATGATCAAACCGTTCATCAAGCTGGAAACCGACGAGGATTTCGAAGCGCTGGAAGATTTCGCCGAAGAGTGCATGGAATTCTTTGCGGACAACGCGCTGGAGCATGAACGTATCGGTGAATGTATCGACCGGATCGGCGTTCCTGCCTTCTTGGAGGCCATGAATATCGAGGCCGACCCGAATATGGTCAACCATCCGCGTACCTCTTCTTATGTGCGCACCGATGATTTCCAGGAAGAATCGGCCAAGTACTTCGAGCGCAAGGCGGCCGAAGCCGGCCTGGTTGTCGATCAGTAATTGAACGGGGCGGGGGCTTGCTCCCCTGCCTTACCCACATTCAGACTTATGTCCGCGCGGGATAGCGGCCCGCAACAAGGGAGAGACAAAATGAACGAAATGAGCGAAAAACCACGGATGCCGGATGAATGCGGCGTACCGGATCCTTTCCAGTACATGCATCCGGTCATGGTCAAAAACTATGGCAACTGGGATTATCACGATCGCCCGCGCGTCGGTGTTTTGCACCACGTTTCCAAATCGGGTGACGAAATCTGGACGGTTCGCGCCGGGACCCAGCGGCAGATGGATGTTTATACCATCCGCCTGCTTTGCGACATTGGCGACAATTTTGCCGACGGCCATGTGCGCTTTACCACCCGTTCGAACATCGAATACATGGTTGACGACGAATCCAAGGTAGAGCCGTTGATCGAGGAACTGGGCAAACACGGTTTCCCCGTGGGCGGCACCGGCGCATCGGTTTCTATGATCAGCCACACGCAGGGCTGGTTGCATTGCGACATTCCGGGCACCGACGCCTCGGGCGTGGTCAAGGGTCTGATGGACATGCTGCACAGCGAATTCGTGCAGGAAAAAATGCCCAACCGTCTGCGCATCACCACCTCGTGCTGCCAGATCAACTGTGGCGGTCAGGGCGATATCGCGGTGAACGTTCAGTACACCCAGCCGCCCAAAATCAACCACGATCTGGTTGCCAACGTTTGTGAACGCCCCGCCGTTGTGGCCCGTTGCCCCGTGGCAGCGATCCGCCCGGCCATGGTTGACGGCAAGCCGAGCCTTGAAATCGACGAGAAGAAATGCGTGTGCTGTGGTGCCTGTTACCCGCCGTGCCCGCCGATGCAGATCAACTCGGACGAAAGCACCAAAATTGCGATCTGGGTCGGGGGCAAGCACTCTAACGCACGCTCCAAACCGACTTTCCACAAGCTGGTGGTTGCCGGTCTGCCCAACAACGCGCCGCATTGGCCCGAAGTGACGGCGGTCGTGAAAAAGATCGTCGAAGCCTATAAGAAAGATGCGAAGCATTGGGAACGCATGGGCGAATGGATCGAGCGTATCGGCTGGAAACGGTTCTTTGAAATGACCGACCTTGCCTTCACCAAGCACCATATCGACACATGGACCGGTGCGCGCAAAACCATGAACCAGTCTGCACACGTGCATTTCTAGGAGCAAGAGCATGAAGTTCGGAATCGTTGTCAGTGAGGGGCCGTACACGCATCAGGCGTCGGATACCGCTTACAATTTCGTCAAGGCGGCGCTGGCCAAAGGTCACGAAGTTGCCCGTGTGTTCTTTTATCATGACGGGGTGAACGTGGGCACGCGCCTGTCGGTCCCCCCCCAGGATGACCGGCAGATTCAGGCACAATGGACCGCGCTGGCAAAGGAACACGATCTTGATCTGGTGATTTGTATTGCGGCAGCGCAACGTCGCGGGTTGCTCGACGAAAATGAAGCCGAGCGCCAGGGCAAGGATGCAAACAACATCGCCGAGGGGTTCCGGATTTCCGGCCTTGGCCAGTTGATCGAAATGGGCATTCAGGCCGACCGCACCATCACGTTTGGCGACTAGGAGGAAACAATGAGCGAAGATGTGAAAAAATTCCTCTATGTAAATCGCAAGGCGCCTTACGGCACGATTTACGCGCAGGAAAGTCTGGAGGTCGTGCTGATCGGCGCTGCCTTTGACCAGGATGTCGAAATGGCGTTTCTGGATGATGGCGTGTTCCAGCTGACCAAGAACCAGGACACCAAGGGGGTTGGCCTCAAGAATTTCTCGCCGACCTTCCGGGCGCTGGGCGATTACGAGGTGACCAAGCTTTATGTCGAGCAGGAAAGCCTTGATGAACGCGGCCTGACGCTGGATGACCTGCAAGATATCCAGTACGAGGACGAAGACGATGATTGGGCCGAAAAGCCCTCTATTCGTGTGGTTTCGCGCGCCGAGATGGGCAAAATCATGGCAAACCAAGACGTTGTCTTGAGCTTTTAAGGGGGCATTATGGCTACTTTACACACCGTTAACAAATCCCCGTTTCAGACCCAGACCCTGCTGAGCTGCCTGTCGCATGTCCAAGCCGGTGACAGTGTTCTGATGATCGAAGACGGCGTTTACGGCGCCATGGGCAGCACCACGCTGGCCGACGCCGTTGCCGGCCTTGGCGGACAGGTTAACCTGTTCGTGCTTGGCGAAGATCTGGCGGCGCGCGGCATCGATGCCGGGCGGGTTGCCGACGGGATTACCAAGATCGACATGGACGGTTTCGTGGATATGGTCGCAAGTACCGACCGCACACAAAGCTGGCTTTGAATTAACGTTAAACCACCCCATATGAACGGGGTAACCAACAAACAAAAGGAATATGAAAATGGCTGCATATGACGTAAACGGCACCGCTGTAGAACATGACGAAGAAGGCTATATCACCAACCTGTCCGACTGGACTCCGGAATTGGCCGACGTGATCGCCAAAGCCGAAGAAATTGAAATGGATGACGAGCGTTGGGCTGTGGTAAACTTTCTTCGTGAATATTACGAAGAATACCAGATCGCACCGGCTGTGCGTGTTTTGATCAAGGCGATCAAAAAATCCATGGGCCCCGAAGTTGGCAACAACAAATACATGTACGAGCTGTTCCCCTATGGTCCGGCCAAACAGGCATGTAAAATCGCCGGTCTGCCTAAACCTACCGGTTGTGTATAACACCCTGTTATAAAACAAAAAACTACGGGGAATATTTAAGGGAGGGTCTATCGTGATTTCCACGGTATATGCAGTGCTGTTCTATGTTGCGACGGTCTTGTTGATCGTCGGAACCGGCATGAAGGTGCTTAAATACGCACGCACACCCATTCTGTTAAAGATTCCCGTATCTCCTGCTCCGCGCACCAAGCGCGGGGTGGTCTTGCGCATGTTGCGCGAGGTCCTGTTCTTTGAAAGCCTGTTCAAATCCAACAAGTGGATCTGGATATTCGCTTATCTATTCCATTACGGCATGGCGCTGGTGCTGCTGCGTCATCTGCGCTATTTCACCGATCCGGTCTGGTGGTGGGTTGCCCTGATACAGCCTTTTGGCATTCTGGCGGGGTTTGCCATGTTTGCCGGGTTGGGCGGATTGATGGCGCGCCGCATTTTCCAGCCGCGTATCCGCTATATCTCCAACCCGTCCGACTATCTGATGCTGGCGTTGCTGATGCTGATTGTATTCTCGGGCTATTCGATGAAATTTCTGGCGCATACCGATATCATCGCCCTAAAGGCCTATATGCTCGGGTTGATGCGTTTCCAGATTGGCGATCTGCCCACGACCCTGCCCTTGCTGGTGCATCTGGCCTCGGTGGCAACGCTGATGATCATCTTCCCGATTTCCAAGCTGATGCACGCGCCGGGCCTGTTCTTTGCGCCCAGCCGTACCATGGTGGATAACGCGCGCGACAAACGGTTCGTGTCGAAATGGGCCAGAAACCTGCCGCCACTGCCCGAGGGCATTCCGACAAGTGAGGAGGGCTAACCATGGCACCGCTGGACAAAAAAGCCGACGACGACAAATTCATGGATAACCCGTTCGTCATTCCCCCGCTGGAATGTGGTGCGAGTCTGGATACCGACACCTTCAAGGCCTATCCGGAGCATAACGAGGCTCTGGGCTTTCCCGGAGAGTTGCTGGACAACTGGAAAGAGGTCGCCATCGCCAAGATGGGCGAATTGGCCAAGCGCAACCGTGCCTTTCAGGTCTATCTGGATACCTGCGTGAAATGCGGGGCCTGCACTGATAAATGCCAGTATTTCCTTGGCACTGCCGACCCGAAAAACATGCCGGTAGCGCGTCAGGACCTGCTGCGCTCGGTCTATCGGCGCTATTACACCTTTGCGGGCAAATATTTCCCGTGGCTGGTGGGCGCGCGCGATTTGACCAAAGAAGTGCTGGACGAATGGTACACCTATTATCACCAGTGTTCGCAATGCCGTCGCTGCTCGGTTGCATGCCCCTATGGCATCGATACGGCCGAAATCTCTATGGCGGCGCGGGAAATTCTGGATAGCGTTGGCGTCGGGCAAAAGTATTGCAACGAGATTATCGCCAAGCTGAAAAAGACCGGCAACAACCTTGGCCTGAACCCCAAGGCGCTGGCGGCCACGCTGGAAGACCTCGAAGAGGATCTGGAAGACGAAACCGGCGTTGCGGTGAAAATTCCGCTGGATGTCAAAGGCGCCGATATCCTGTTGATCACCCCGTCGGCCGACTTTTTTGCCGAGCCGCATATTGACGGGTTGCTGGGTTATGCCAAGGTGTTCCACTCGGCGGGGGTTAGCTGGACGCTTAGCTCTTATGCCTCCGAGGCGGCCAATTTTGGCATGTTCATCGGTTCTTACGAAAACATGCGCGAGGTAAGCTGGCGCATCCGGCAGGCGGCCAAGGATCTGGGCGTCAAGCGGATTATCTTTGGCGAGTGCGGCCATGCCTGGCGGGTGGCTTACAGCTTTTTGAACACATTGGCGGGGCCGTTCGATTTTCTGGACCAGAACTATCCGATCCCGCAGCACATCCTTGAATTCACGCTGGACGAGATCGAAAGCGGCCGCCTGAAAATTGACAAATCGCGCAACGACGAATTTGTCATGACCTATCACGATAGCTGCAACGTGGCGCGCGGCTCGGCCATGGGTGACAAAGAGGGCGGCCAGTTCGATGTGCCCCGCGCGGTCATCAAGGCCGTTTGCAACAATTTCCACGATATGGAACGTGACACGATCCGCGAGAATACCTTTTGCTGCGGCGGGGGTGGCGGGTTGCTGACCGACGACCTGATGGACCTGCGCATCAAAGGGGCCAAACCCCGCATGACCGCGCTGAAACAGGTAAGCGATAATCACGGGGTAAACAAAATGGCGGCAATCTGCGCCATTTGCAAAACCCAATTTGCCAAGGTGATGCCGAAATACGGTTTCGAGATGGACACCATCATGTCCGTTCACCAACTGGTAGCAAATGCCGTCATCCTTGACGGGCAGGAATCAGACGAGGCTGAAGAGCCCACAGCGGAGGAAACACCATGAACGAACGGCCCACATTCCGGCGCTTTGAAGAAGGCGAGACCCCCCATGACTGGGATCTGGAGGAGAAAATCTTCACGCAGGACAAATCCTACAAATGTCCGACCTATGTGCATAAAACCGCACCCTGTTCCGCGTCTTGCCCGTCGGGTCACGATATTCGCGGCTGGCTGGCCATTGCCCGGGGCATGGACAAATCGCCCGTCGAAGGGCAGGCCTGGCAGGAATACGCCTTTCACCGCATGACCGAAGCCAACCCGTTTCCGGCCTCTATGGGGCGGGTTTGCCCGGCACCGTGCGAAAGCGGCTGTAACCGCAACGAGGTTGACGACTATGTCGGTATCAACGCGGTGGAACAGTATGTGGGCGACTGGGCCAATGAAAACAACATCAAACTTGCCGAAGTTGGTGCGGATACCGGCCGCAAGATCGCGGTTATCGGCGGTGGCCCTGCCGGCCTGTCTGCGGCGTATTTCCTGCGTCGCGAGGGCCACGCCGTTTCGCTGTTCGAAGCCAATAGCAAATTGGGCGGCATGATGCGCTACGGGATCCCGGGATACCGGACCCCGCGCGATATGCTCGATATCGAAATTGGCCGGATCACCGATCTGGGCGTCGATGTCCATCTGAATACCCGCGTCGGGCAGGATGTAACGGTCGAGCAGCTTGAAGAAAGCTATGACGCGATTTTCTGGGCGCTTGGCGCACAAAAAGGCCGCCCGCTGCCCATCGAGGGCTGGGAAGGCACCGAAAACTGCATTGACGGCGTCGAATTTCTGGATGCGTTCAACAAAGGCTGGGTTGTCGGGACGGCACAAAAGGTTGTGGTTGTCGGCGGTGGCGATACCTCTATCGACGTGGCATCGGTTGCACGGCGTCTGGGCCATGTGACGGCAGTTGCCAAAACCGACCATTCCGACGGCTCGGTGATCGACTTTACTGCGCAGGATACGGCCGGGGTGCTGACCCGCGAGGGGATGCAGGCCACGCTGACCTCGCTTTTCCCGATTGAACAGATGACCGCCGCCGAGCATGAACGCGAAGACGCCAAACGCGAAGGTGTGGACATCAAAGGCTCGGTTATGCCGCTTGAAGTGATCAAGGGCGAGGACGGCCGTGCCACCGGTTTGCGCATGTGCGAATGCACCATGAAGGGCAATGTGCCCGAACCCGTCGAGGGCACCGAATTTATTCTGGAGGCCGATATCATCATCGCCGCCATTGGCCAGATGGGCGACTTCGAGGGCATCGACGGGCTGGATAATGGCCGCGGGTCGATCGACATCGAGCGGGGCTATAAGGTCAAAGGCAAAGACAAGCATTTCGCCGGTGGCGACATTCTGAAACCGCACCTGCTGACCACCGCCATCGGCCACGGTCGCGTTGTGGCGGAAACCATCACCGATTATCTGGACGATTGCGAAATCGAGAAACGCCCGAAAATCGACATCCACCACTTTAACCTGCTCGAAGAGCTGCATAATCGCGGCCATGATCCGGCACCTTATGACCACCAGCAATCACGCGGAACCTATGTGGCTGATTACGCAGTGCATAACTACGAGGATCGCTCGGACGGGCAGATCGTCAAGCATACCGAGCTGTTCAAGGGGCACTTCCCCTATGTTCCCCGCGAGGTGCGCGAAGAGCGCCACATCGAAGGCGACGCGGTGTTGGGCAATTTCGAGGAACGCATCATCGCGTTTTCCGAAGAACAGGCCCAGAAAGAAGGCGAGCGCTGCATGTCCTGTGGCATGTGTTTTGAATGCGATAACTGCGTGATCTACTGCCCGCAAGACGCGATCTCGCGGGTGCGCAAGGCGGATCGTACCGTCGGGCGTTATGTGGAAACCGATTATACCAAATGCATCGGCTGCCATATCTGCATGGATGTGTGCCCGACTGGGTATATCAAAATGGGGCTTGGAGAATAGGTTATGATACGTCTGCTCATCATCGGGCTGTTTGCCCTGCTGGCAGCGCCGGTGATGGCGCAAGACAGTCTGTTTCCCGACATTCCCAAGGCAACGGGTGAGGCGCATCCGGAAGGCAATGAATACTGGCGGATCAACCATCCCGATATGCTGCGTCATGATCGCAACCTGACGGTACACGAAGGTGACCGGCAAATTCAGGCGTCAATTTCGGAATGCGTCACCTGCCATGCGGTCAAAGGGCCGGACGCCGCGCCGGTCACCATTGAATCCGACCAGCATTTCTGTCGTGCCTGCCATGACTATGCCGCGGTGAAAATCGATTGTTTCCAGTGTCACAGTTCGGTGTCGGAAGATACGGATCAGGCGCTGTTATTGCCCGGTCAGATGCTTGGCCGTGAAACGGAGCTGGACGCGCTGCGCGCCTATCTGGAGGGGGCCTCGCAATGAAAAAGACAAGCGAAAACGGGGCGGAACGCTCGCGCCGCGACTTT
This sequence comes from Paracoccaceae bacterium, assembly GCA_027069385.1. GTDB lineage: Bacteria > Pseudomonadota > Alphaproteobacteria > Rhodobacterales > Rhodobacteraceae > UBA3077. Next base: position 1,047 of record JALXER010000305.1, on the reverse strand, counting down.
CTGAAAGCCGGGGCGGCTGCGGTTACGCTGGCCCCCGGGGTAACCCTGATGGCGCTGGCGGCTCCGGCGTCGGCGGACGGGCTGAAACCCGGCGCGCGCTGGGGGCTGTTGATCGACAGTTCCAAGTGCCCCGAGGATTGCTCGGCCTGCGTGTCGGCCTGTTCAAACGAACACGGCTGGGAAAACAACGGGCTGGATACCGACCCGCAGTGGATCCGCAAGGTCAACCTCAAGAACAAGCAAACCGGACGGGCGTCATCGCTGCCGGTCATGTGCCAGCATTGCGAAAAACCGCCCTGCGTGGATGTGTGCCCGACCGGCGCATCGTTCAAACGCGAGGACGGCATTGTGCTGGTTGACCGGCATATCTGCATCGGCTGCCGTTATTGCATGATGGCCTGCCCCTACAAGGCGCGCTCTTTCGTGCATGAACCGGTTACCGGCCAGAAACACACAACGCCGCGCGGCAACGGCACGGTCGAGGCCTGCAACCTTTGTGTGCACAAAATCGATCGGGGCGACGGCACCACCGCTTGTGTCGAGGCATGCAGCGCCACGGGGAACAACGCGATGATTTTTGGCGATCTCAACGATCCCGAAAGCGAAATCGCGCAGGCATTACTGAACTATCCCAGCACCGAGCTACGCGGCGATTTGCAGCTGAATCTCGGTGTGCGGTATTCGAATATATAGGGGGCTGAAATGGAACGGATTGTCTTTCGGGAGCTGAAATCGACCCCCAAAATCTGGGGCGTCATGGTGCTGTGCGCGGCGTTTGTTGCCGCTGCCGGCCTGTCGGTGCTTTATATCGAGGAACACGGCCATATCGTAACCGGTATGAACAACCAGATCGTCTGGGGCCTGCCGCATGTGTTTGCCATTTTCCTGATCGTGGCGGCTTCGGGGGCGCTAAATGTATCCTCTATCGGGTCGGTTTTTGGCAAAATGGCCTATAAACCGGTGGCGCGGCTGGCGAACCTGCTGGCCGCGGCGTTGCTGATGGGCGGGCTGGCGGTGCTGGTGCTGGATCTTGGGCGGCCCGACCGG
>JALXER010000304.1 GCA_027069385.1 Paracoccaceae bacterium | reverse complement strand
GATCAGAATAAACTTGCTGCGCCGCCTGCGGGCGATATCGCGCTGGATTTTACGGATCTCGCGCTGGCGTTCCTCCTCGGAAATAACGTCGGGCTTGGGGGCCGCGCCGGGTTGTGGCCCGCCTGCGCCACCCCCCTGAACCGCCACTGCGGCCTGTGCGGTGCGGGCGGGCAGATTGCTGCCCTTGCCCCCCGCCGAAACGTCGGCGGTATCCATGATGGTTACCTTGTCGCCGGTCACATCAAAGCCGCGTTCTTTCAGCATCCGCACGGCTTCTTCGCCGCTGGAGGGGTTCAACCCCATCCGCACCGCCTTGCGCCGCGCCATGCGGTTATAGGCCGGTGTCCCCGGCTTGGGTGCGCCGGACGGCTTGCCGGGCAACTTGGCCTCGGGGACGGGCGAGGCGGGCTTGTCGTTTTCAGGCGTCATATTCATACAGTTTCTTGGCTTCTGCCAGTGTGTCAAACATATAGAACTTACCGTCGCGTAAAACGGCGGCTCTGTTGCAATATTTCTCGAGAATATGCGGGTTATGCGACACAATAACAACCGTTGATTTGGTTAACCGCTCATGCAGCACATTTCCGGCGCGACGGTTGAAATCGGCATCGGTGCTGCTGGGCATGCCTTCGTCGATCAGGTAAATGTCGAATTCAAGCGCCAGTAACAGCGCAAAAGAGACCCGCGCGCGCATGCCTTGCGAATAGGTGTTCAGCGGCCGGTCGAAATATTCCTCAATCCCGACGATATAGCGGCAGAATGCCTCGACATAGTCGGGGTCAAGCCCGTAAAGCCGCGCAATATAACGCGAGTTCTCGGCGGCGCTGTGGTCGCGCACCACCCCGCCCATAAACCCCAGCGGAAACGAAATGCGCGAGGTGCGGATGATCTTGCCCTCGTCGGGTTTTTCCAATCCGGCCATCATGTTGATCATGGTGGTTTTGCCGGTGCCGTTGCCCGCCAGAATGCCCAAAGAGTGGCCAAGTTCAACCGTAAAGCTGCCCCGGTCAAGAATAACCTTGCGTTGGACTCCGGTCCAAAACGACTTGGAAACATTCTGAAATTCTATCATACCTGCCCGAAACTTGCCTGTTGGTGACGGCTTTTGCCTATCCCGCGCAGGTTAACACAAAACCAAGGGCGGTGCAAAAAACCTATACGCCTTTCTTTTGCACCCGAAACAGTTTTCCCGCGACCAGTGCCAGAACGGCGCCGCCAAAGCTGAACAAGGCCCCCATTTTGGCCGCGTCCTGAATGGCACCGGCATCAAAGGCGACCGACGCCACGAACAGCGCCACGGTAAAGCCGATAGAGGCCACGCAGCCCAGCACAAACAGGTCGGAAATCCGCATGCCTTCGGGCAGGCCAAAGCCAAGCGGGCGCGCCGCGATCCAGCCCATGACGAAAATGCCAAGGGGTTTGCCGATCAACAAGCCCGACAACACCAGCCAGGTCGGCTCGGCCATGGCCGAAAGCTGGATACCGGCGTTGAACAGGCCAAAGAAGAACAGCACCACCTCAACCGGATGTTTCAGCTTGTGTTCGATCACGTTGAGCAAATCCTTCAGGTGCTGTTCAGCAGCCGAAAACACCCCGTAGGCACGTTCGGCATGCGGGATGGTCGGCACGATAAACAGCAGCCCCAGCGCCGGATGAATCCCCGATTCCTGAAACCCGTACCAGCAGGCCGCGCCGGCAACCAGATAGGGCCAATAGGACAGTTTTACATACATCCACGTCGAAACGGGCCGGTCTTGTTTGCCCCGGTCCAGATAGCGCGGCAGCACGTTGGCCAGCAGGTAAACCGCCAGCGCCGCACCGGCCGAGAACAGCAGCCATTCGGGAACCAGCTCTCCTGATGGATAAAAGATCGCCAGAATAACCAGCCCCAACGCATCGTCGGCAATGGCCAGCAGCAGCAAAAACCGCACCGCCGGGTGGCCGGCGCCGAACACAATCCGCCCGATCAGATAGGAAAACGCGATATCGGTTGCGGTGGGCACCGCCCAGCCATGGGCCACCGCATCAAAGGTGGCCGAGCCAAGCACCGCCGCAATACCCAGATAGACCAGCACCGGCCCCGCCATGCCCCCCGCTGTCGCCACCAGCGGCGTCAGCGCCTTTTTCCCGCGCAAAGAGCCGGATTTCAGCGCCACTGCCTCCCATACCTCTTTGCCCGCAATGGCAAAGAAAAACGCCATCAGCATATCATTGACCAGAAAATGCAGGGTTAAAACCCGGTGCCCGTCTTCTAACACGCCAATGGGCGCATCTTCCCAAAGGGCAATATGGATAAAGTGGTGATAGGCGTCGATGTAATAGCTCGGGTTGCCCGCGACGGGTAAAATCGCATCCAGATTGGCCCAGACCAGCGCAAAGATCGCACCGAAAATCAACAGCAGGGAATACGAGACTAAATAGTTCCAGACGCGATACATCGGGCGCTCCAACAGTTAGGTTGCACGGTTGATAGACCAGATAGGAAGGCAGGGCAACTTTGCAATTGGGCAAAGACGCAAATGCGGCGAAAAAACCCTTGTTGTGCGGGGGGTGGCGGTTTATCGCTGGGGCGAAACCGGATAAGGAGCAACCCATTGCCAACCCAGCTTGACCGGGCCTATCGGGCCATGATGGAAGACCCCGAATTGCGGGTGCCGTATTACGCCCGTCTGGCCGAGGCGGAACTGTTTTTGCTGCTCGAAAGCGAACCGGGCGAAACCAGCATAGAACCGGTGGTTATTGAAACCCCCGACGGAAAGGTCGCGCTGGTCTTTGATACCGAGGAACGCCTTGCCGGAATAAGCGACGATCCGGTGCCCTATGTGGCGCTTTCGGGGCGGCGCGTGGCGCAGATGCTGGCCGGAGAGGGGATCGGCCTTGGGGTCAATCTGGGCGTGGCCGATACCGCGATCATCCTGCCCCCCGAGGCCATGGAATGGCTGGTGATGGTGCTGGACGACCCCGGCGAGTCCACCAAAGCGCAGCCCTCCGAAATCTTTGCGCCGCGTGATCTGCCCCCGGCGGTTGTGACGGCGCTGGATGCCAAGCTGGCCAATATGGCAGGGGTGGCGCGGGCGGCCTATCTGGTCGGGGCCAGCTATGACGGTGCGCAGCGGCGGCATTTGCTGGCGGTGGTCGGGGTTGAACCGGCGGCGCGCGACGGGGTGTTCGCGGCATTGTCCGAGGCGCTGCAACTAAGCGGTGCCGACGAGACCGCGCTGGACATCACCTTTCTGGACTCCGACGACCCGACCCTTGCCAAATTCGCGAAAATCGGGCTGGGGTTCGAGATCCCCGAGTTGCACCACCCCGAGCCTCAAGCCCATATCCCCCCCGGCAGCGACCCCGACAAACCGCCGATCCTGCGTTAGTACCCCGCCTTGCGGTCAACAAGGTAAAGCAGCGGCTGGCCGGTTTCGCCGCGATAGATGTTCTGGGCAATCACCTTGGCAGCGCTGGCCGGACGGGTCTCCGAGGCGATATGCGGGGTGACGGTTACGCGCGGATGCGCCCAGAACGGATGCGCTTGGGGCAGCGGTTCCTGTTCAAAAACGTCAAGGGTGGCGTGGCCCAGATCACCGCGGTTCAGCGCATCCAGCAGTGCCGTGTCGTCGATCAGCGGCCCGCGTCCGGGGTTGATGATCACCGCGCCGCGCGGCATCAGCGCCAGCGTGTCGGCATTGATGATGTGGCGGGTCTGTAAGGTCTGGGGCAGTAGCAGCACCAGAATATCGCTGCGTTTCAGGATGGTTTCCAGCCCGTCCCCCCCGTCAAAATGGGCGATTCCGTCAAGGGTCTTGGGGCGGCGGCTCCAACCGGCCACGTCAAAGCCGATATCGTGCAGGGTGCGCGCGCAGGCCTGCCCCAATTCGCCGGTGCCCAGAATGCCGACGCGCCGGTCACCTGCCAGCGGCACGGCACGGGGCTGCCAGCGATGTTCGGGGTTCAGAATATCCGCATCCATACCCAGATGGTGGCGCAGCACATGACCGGCCACCCATTCGCGCATCCCCTGTTTCAGCCCGCCATCGACCATGCGGCACAGCGGCTGGGTCAGGCCGGGGCTGGATTCGATCCGCTCGACCCCGGCCCATAGGCTCAGCACCGCCTTGGCACGGCTGAACGGGGTGAAATCGCTGACCGGCCCCTTGGGCGAGAACACGATGTAATCGACCTGATCGGCGGGCATATCCAGCCCGATACGCGCGTCGATCCCGTGGGCCTTTAGCGCCGCCTCGATCAGCGGGTGATAGGTGTCGAACTGCTCGGCCGGAGCAGCAAAAAGGACGTTGATCAATTGACGATCCCCCTTGGGCGGTGAATATGGGCCGACTGGATCAGGCCGAACGCCCCCAGCAATACCAGCATCGCCGAGCCGCCATAGGAAACCAGCGGCAACGGCACCCCGACCACCGGCGCCAACCCCATTACCATCGCCATATTGACCGCAAAAAAGAAAAAGAACGTGGCGGCGATGCCTCCGGTCAGCAGGGCACCATAGCGGTCGCGGTTTTTCAGGATAGAGGCAATGCAAAAAATAATGATCAGCGCATACAGCACCAGCAGGATCGTAGAGCCGACATAGCCGAATTCCTCGGCCAGCGTCGTGAAAATGAAATCGGTCTGTTTCTCGGGCAGAAAGTTAAGGCGGCTTTGGGTGCCCTGCATAAAGCCGCGCCCCGAAACGCCCCCCGACCCCAGCGCGATTTTGGATTGCATAATGTGATAGCCCGCCCCCAGCGGGTCCAGCTCGGGGTTCAGAAAGGTGTCGATGCGGCGAAACTGGTAATCCTTGATCAACTGCCACGATGTACCGCGCGACAGGAATACCGCCGTCACCAGCGCCACGCCGCTAAACAGGGCCGCACCGAAATACCACAGGCTGACGCCGGCCAGAAACATCACCACCGCACCGCTAAGCAGGATCAGCAGGCTGGTGCCCAGATCGGGCTGAATGATCACCAGCGCAAAGGGCACCGCCATCAACATCAGCGGCACAAACACCCATAAGGGCCTTGAAACCTTGGCAGGGTCCAGCCAGTCGTAATACTGTGCCAACACCATCACCACGGCTATTTTCATGACTTCCGAGGGTTGCAGCATGATAAAGCCAAGGTTGATCCAGCGTTGCGCGCCCATGCCGGTATGGCCAAACAGGTAAACCCCGACCAGCAAGGCCAGCCCGCCCAGATAGACCAGCGGCGTTACCGCTTTCCAGAACCCGATCGGGGTAAACCCGACCACAAACATGATCACCATTCCGGCGGCAAAGCGCTCCATCTGTTTGCTGGCCCACGGGTCATAGGAACCACCGGCGACCGAATACAGCATCAGAAACCCGAAAGAGGCCACCGCCGTGATCAGCAATACCAGCGCCCAGTTGACATGCAGCACCTTACGCCACCCGTGCGGGGGCTGGTTCAGGGTCGGGTCCAGAATGGTCATGCGCGATCCTCGACCGGGGTCGGGGTAATGGGCGCGGGGGCCGGCTCTTGCTCTTGCTGAAGGCGCATTTTGCTGCGGATTTCGGCCGGATAGGCCGATAGCGGCGGCTGGGTGCCGTAAAGCGCGCGCAACATGATATCCCGCGCAATCGGCGCAGCGGTATGCGAGCCGGAGCCGCCATGCTCTACCACCACCGAAATCGAGAAAATCGGGTTGTCATAGGGGGCGAAACCGACGAACAGCGCGTGGTCGCGGCGTTCCCATGGCAGGTCTTCGTTCTTGGTGACACCGGCGGCGCGTTCGGCGGCGGTGATCTGGCGCACCTGACTGGTGCCGGTTTTACCGGCCATGCGCATCGATTCCTCGGCAATGCGCGAGGCATAGGCGGTGCCGCGCCGCTCGTTTCCGACGCGGAACATGCCAAAGCGCACATGGTCAAGTTGCGTGTCGCTCAGGCCGATGCGGGGCGGGCGTTCCAGCGGTTGGGGCACGCCGTTCACCCGCCGGATCAGGCGCGGTTCGACCATGCGGCCACTGGCAATGCGGGCCGACAAGACCGCCAGTTGCAGCGGCGAGGCCAGCACAAACCCCTGACCAATCGCCGAGTTGAGCGTATCACCGATAAACCACGGTTGTTGAAACTTGTCCTGTTTGTATTGCTTGGTTGGGACCAGCCCCGCCGCCATGGCAGGCAAGGGCAGGCTCGGGACTTCGCCCAGCCCCAGACGGCGGGCCATGGTGGCGATCTTTTCAATACCGACCCGCTGGGAAATCTCGTAATAGTAGACATCGCAAGATTGCTTAAGGCTGTTGCTCAGGTCCACCCGGCCATGACCGCCGCGCCGCCAGCAGTGAAACCGCCGGTTGCCCAGATCGTAATAGCCCGGGCAATTGATGAACTCGTCAGGTTCTATCACGCCTTCTTCCAGCGCGGTCAGGGCCACCACCATCTTGAAGGTGGAACCGGGCGGATATACCCCCGAGATGGTCTTGTCGGCCAGCGGGCGATAGGGGTTGTCGCGCAGCGCGTTCCAGTCTTTGCTGGAAATGCCATAAATGAACAGGTTCGGATCAAACCCGGGCGTAGAGGCCATGGCGTGCAGATCGCCAGATTGCACATCCATCACCACCGCAGCCGCGCTTTCGCCCTGAAGGCGGTACTGCGCATATTTTTGCAGATCATCGCCGACGGTCAGTTGCAGGTCGGCACCGTTGCGCCCTTCGGAGCGCCCCAACTCGCGCATGACCCGCCCGGCCGAGTTCACCTCGATCCGGCTGGTGCCTGCGGACCCGCGCAACAGGTCCTCCAATTTGCGCTCGATACCGGTTTTCCCGACGCGGAAATCGGGGATTTTCAGCACCGGATCGGGGTTTTCATAGCGCGCAAGGTCGGTGTCGGAAACCGGCCCGACATAGCCCACAATATGGGAATAGGCCTCGGCCTGCGGATAGATCCGGTCAAGACCCACCTCGGTATTGATGCCGGGCAGGGCAGGGGCGTTGGCGGAAATACGGGCGAAATCCTGCCAGTCCAGATGTTCGGCCACCGGCACGGAAACAAAGGCGCTGTGGCGCTCCATGGTGTCCAGAATATCCTGTCGGGTTTCTTCGGGCAGGTCGATCAGCCTGGCAAGGTCGGCCAGCACGCGGGCCGGATCACCGGCCTGTTCACGCACGATAACCACGCGGTAATTGGGTTGGTTGGCCGCCAGCGCAACCCCGCCCCGATCAAAAATAAGGCCGCGCTCGGGCGGGATCAGCCGGATGTTGATGCGGTTTTCCTCGGCCAAAAGGCGGTACTGGCTGCTTTGCTTGACCTGCAACTGGCGCATCCGCCAGCTTAGCACCCCGATAAACGCCATCTGCACCCCGCCCAGCATCAAGGCGCGTCGCGTGATGCGGCGCTGTTTTTCCCGGTTGGTTTTGGATGGCAGTTTCACTTAATCTTCCCGAGCCGGTCCGGCAGTTTTTTGAGGTCAACCCCGCGTATGCGCAACCCGTAATACAGGATGAACACCGTTATCGGGTAACAAATAAGCGTTATCAACACAAATTGAAGTAGCCGCGGAAACGCAAGCGGGTCGGCAAAGGTCACAAACAACGCCACGTTTTGCACCACAATCATGATAAACAGGCTAAACGCAACCACCCCCAGTTCGAATAGCAGCCCGCGTTGGCGGATGGTTGCCGATGTGGCGCGGATGACCTCGGTCACAATGACCAGCAGCAGTGCCCACAGGCCCGGCGGGCGCATCAGGATAGCATCGCCCAGCAAGGCCAGCGCGGCCACCAGCAGCAGCGGCGCTCCGGCGGGTTGGCGGATGACCCACGCCACGGTCAGGCAAAAGAACAGGTCGGGCGACATGATACGCGCGGGGGCGCATTGCAGCGGCAGCAGCGGCAGGGTCAGCACCAGAATACCCAAGGCGGCATAGATCAGACGCATTGCCCAGATTTTGAACAGCCGGTTCACTCGGACGTTTCGGGCGGGGTGGCCCCGACCAGTTCACCCGCCCCTTGTATCTGGTCGTTTTGGGCGTTGCGCAGCACCCGCACAAATTCCAGCCCCTCGTAATCGGCGGCAAGGATGATGCGCAACCGCCCGTCGGTGCCCCGCGCCACCTGTCCCACCAGCAGATCGGCCGGAAATACCCCGCCATCGCCCGAGGTGACCACCCGCATGCCCGGCGTAACCGAGTCGGGCGTATCCAGAAACGCAATCACCGGCGCGATGCTGTTATCGCCCTGCACAATGGCGCGCTGGCCCTCGGGGCGGATGATCACCGGCACCTGACTGGACACATCGGTCAGCAGCACCACGCGCGAGGTTTGCTCTCCGACACCCGAAATCCGCCCGACCAGCCCCAGCCCGTCAACCGTGGCCTGTCCGTCGATGATCCCGTCCAGCCGCCCGACATTCAGCAAAACCGACTGGTTGAACGGAGAGCCGCTATCGGTGGTCACTTCGGCCGTCACAAAACCAAGTCCGGGGCTTAGGCTGACATTGTTCAACGCGCGCAACTGTGCGTTGGTCTGTTCAAGCTGGAGCGCCGCCTCGTGCCAGCCTTTCATGCGCTGCAATTCCTGGCGCAATTCCTGGTTCTGGGTGTAAATCTCGTCATAGGACTGATAGTCCGAGATGATGCGGGTAAAGCGGGTCACGGGGGCCATCATCCAGCTCATATCGGGCACAAACCGGTCCACCAGCATCATGCGAAACCGTTCGATGCGCGGGCTGTCGATTCGCCAGATAATGAACAACAACAACAGTGCCGCAATGGTTAATCCGACGGTGATACGCCGGATGGTCTGCCATGACTTTCTGGTGTGGTTGTGTTTTGGCACGGTTTCCTCTGGCTAGGTCGGGTCAGTTCCCGTAATCCAAAATATGCTGAAGCTGGTTTTCGAATTCCAGCGCCTTGCCGGTGCCGAGCGCCACGCAATTCAGGGTTTCGTCGGCCACCGAAATCGCCAGCCCGGTTTGTTCGCGCAAGGCCAGATCCAGATCGCCCAGCAACGCGCCGCCACCGGTCAGCATGACGCCCCGGTCCACGATATCGGCGGCCAGATCGGGCGGCGTGGTTTCAAGCGCGGTCATCACCGCCTCGCAAATCTGTTGCACCGGTTCGGCCAGCGCCTCGGCAATCTGGCCCTGGGTGATCTCGGTTTCCTTGGGCACGCCGTTGATCAGGTCGCGACCGCGAATTTCCATGCTGGCGCCGCGCCCGTCATCGGGCATGCGGGCGGTGCCGATACTGGTTTTGATCCGCTCGGCGGTTGAATCGCCAATCAGGATGTTGTGCTGGCGGCGCAGGTGCGAGATGATCGCATCATCCATCCGGTCGCCCCCGATCCGGACCGAGCGCGCATAAACGATATCGCCAAGGCTAAGCACCGCCACCTCGGTGGTCCCGCCGCCGATATCCACCACCATCGATCCGGTCGGGTCGGTAATCGGCATCCCCGCACCAATCGCCGCTGCAATCGGTTCGGCAATCAGCCCGACCTTGCCCGCGCCCGCCTCGACCACCGACTGGATAATTGCGCGTTTTTCCACCGGAGTCGCCCCGTGGGGCACGCAAACGATAATGCGCGGCTTGGCAAACCAGCTGCGCTTGTGAACCTTGCGAATGAAATGCTTGATCATTTCCTCGGCCACGTCGAAATCGGCGATAACCCCGTCGCGCATCGGGCGGATGGCCTCTATGCTGCCGGGCGTGCGGCCCAGCATCAGCTTGGCATCTTCGCCAACCGCCAGAACCTGCTTTTTGCCGTCGCGAATGTGGTATGCCACCACCGAGGGTTCATTCAACACAATCCCTTTGCCCTTGACATAGACCAGCGTATTCGCCGTGCCCAAGTCAATCGCCATATCTGCGGAGAACATGCCGCCAAAGAAGCCAAACATCATCATGCCTTTGTTAGTTCGGGTTATCTGCCTGCCCCGAGAATGCCATTTGCTAATGTATAAGGATTGCAACGCTTATATGGAAGGGGCGAATTGCCCCGCGCCGATACTTTCGTCCATCCCCGTCGTTACCGGCGAAATCCCGCACATGGGCGGAATCGGGGCAATTGGGCGGGCTATTGATTTAAAAGGTCAAGATCGGCTAGGATGGACGGGCATCGCCGGTAACCAGAAATGACGGTTTGTTGTTGCGGTGCGGGTGTTCAAGACAAAATATTGCCACATTTTCCTGCAATATGCGGGTGAATTTGAACCGTTATGGGTAACAAGTATGCGTTTTATCGCTTTGATATTTCTGGCAAGTCTGGGTTTTATGCAATCGGCGCGGGCTGACGGGCTGGGCGATCTGTTCTGGCGCCAGCACGACTCGCTTTTGTTTGCGGCTCCGACCGAGCGTGTGACCGAAAGCCAAGCCCCGCTAACCCTTTGCATCAAAGAGCGCCAGTTTTCGGTGCTGTATTTTATTCCCGCTTGGACCAGCCGCGAATATGTTCTGTCCGCGAATAACTGTCAGGGCAGTGCCTGGCTGCCCTATAGCCATCGGGATTTGCGCATTGATCAGGAAACCGGCAAGCTGGATCAAGATGTCCCCGATTTTCCGCCCCCGTCGTATAAACGTTATGCGGGCGCATTCATGCTGTTTTATATCGTGCTCATGGCGGTCTATTCTACCCGCTATCTGCGCAAACGCATCAAGGAAACCAACTGGTGGGGCTGGGCGGGGCCGACTTCGGCCAAGGTCAGGGAAAGCGACCGTTTGCTGGCCGGGTTGACTCCGGCGCAAAAGAATCTGGTCAAGGTGATGACCCACGCAATCAAAAGCGACGGGTTTGTGGCGCGAAAGCAGGCGGTGCTGGTGATGGACACGGTTAATCAGGTGGTGGACCACAAGATCGAATTCAAACAGGCGCAGGCCCTGATCGAAGCGGCCCATCAGCGCCCGTCAGTCAAGACGCTGCGCCGCTTTGGCGAGGGGCTGGACAGTGACGGGCGCGAAGAACTGGTATATGTCGCGCTTCAGGCGGTGCTGGTCGCGGGAACGCCCAGCGATGCTTCGGCGCGGTTTGTGCAAAAGCTGGCCGTGGCGCTGGGCCTGTCAAAACAGGATATCGCCAAGATCATCAACGAAAACCAACTGCAACCCGCCGGTGCCTGAGGCAAAGACCGGCAAACAAAATGGCGCACCGGTCAGGCGCGCCATTTGTGGTTTTCAGGCGTCCGGTGCTGATTTTGTCCGGCGTACCAGCAGATTGTTGAGCGCCGCGATATAGGCCTTGGCCGAGGCCACCACCGTATCGGTATCGCTGCTTTGGCCGGTAACGATCTTGCCGTTTTCCTCCAGCCGGACGCTGACCGTGGCCTGCGCGTCGGTGCCTTCGGTCACCGCATGCACCTGATAGAGCTGCAGGCGCGCATCATGCGGGAACAGCGATTTGATCGCGTTGAACACCGCATCGACCGGCCCGTCACCGGTGGCCTTGACCGACTTGATTTCGTCATCGAAACGCATGGCCAGATCGGCGCTTTGCGGCCCTTCGGTCCCGCAAACCACGCTCAGGCTGCTCAGCTCCATGGGTTCGCGCGACGGATTGGCGGTGCTGACATTCATCAAGGCGATCAGGTCATCGTCGAACACCTCTTTCTTGCGGTCCGCCAGTTCCTTGAAGCGCACAAACACGTCTTTCAACTGGTTATCGCCCAGATCAAAGCCGAGGTTTTCCAGCTTGGAACGCAGTGCCGCGCGGCCCGAATGCTTGCCCATCACGATAGAGGTTTCCGACAGGCCGATATCCTCGGGGCGCATGATTTCAAAGGTGTCGGCGCTTTTGAGCATGCCGTCCTGATGGATGCCGCTTTCATGGGCAAAGGCGTTTTTGCCGACAATTGCCTTGTTATACTGCACCGGAAAGCCCGAAACCGCCGCGACCTTGCGGCTCAGATTCATGATCTGGCGGCTGTCGATGCCGGTTTCATAGGGCATGATGTCGTTGCGCACCTTGATCGCCATGACCACCTCTTCCAGCGCGGTATTGCCGGCGCGTTCGCCCAGCCCGTTAATGGTGCATTCGATCTGGCGCGCGCCCGCATCCACGGCGGCAAGGGCGTTGGCAGTGGCCATGCCAAGGTCGTTATGGCAATGGGTGGCAAAGGTGATCTCGTCAGCGCCGGGCACCCGTTCAAGCAACATGCGGATCAGGTCGGCGCTTTCGGCCGGGGCAGTATAGCCCACCGTGTCGGGAATGTTGATTGTGGTTGCCCCGGCCTTGATGGCGATTTCCACCACGCGGCACAGATAATCGTCTTCGGTGCGGGTCGCATCCATCGGTGACCACTGGATATTGTCGCACAGGTTGCGCGCATGGCTGACGGTGGTGTGGATGACCTCGGCCATCTGGTCCATGTCGAGATTGGGAATGGCGCGATGCTGCGGGCTGGTGCCGATAAAGGTATGGATGCGCGGCAGGTTGGCGTGTTTCACCGCTTCAAAGGCCCGCTCTATGTCGCCCGGCTTGGCGCGTGCCAAGCCGCAGATCACGCTGTTCTTGCTGCGTTTGGCAATGTCGCTAACGGCGGCAAAGTCGCCCTCGGAGGCAATCGGAAACCCGGCTTCGATAATATCGACGCCCATATCGTCGAGCATCTCGGCGATTTCCAGTTTCTCGTCATGGGTCATGGTTGCACCCGGGGATTGCTCGCCGTCGCGCAAGGTGGTGTCAAAAATCAACACGCGGTCTTTTTGATTTGTCATAGGGGCCATTTTGGTTGTCCTTAGCTGGTTAGAGAATGCCGGTGCGGTTTTGCTCCTCTGAGCGCGCGCACCGATGTTCTCAGCACGCTCAGAGGCGGCTAAGGAGTAGG
>JALXER010000303.1 GCA_027069385.1 Paracoccaceae bacterium | reverse complement strand
GTCGTTGCCCCCTCCCCGACCGGCGCGCAGGTGCTGCGCGATAATCACCGCGTGCAAGTGGCCGGCGGGGCCGATATTGCCCTGCTTGACCCGCCCCGACTGGCGGCGCGATTTGCCCATCTGCGGGTTGACGACCTGAAACTGGCCAGCCTTGGCCTGTCGGGCGAAGGCTGGTTCGATGCGGTCGGGCTGATGCAGGGCTATCAGGCAAACGCCCCCGTCACCCGCCTGAAAGACGAGGTCACGGGCCTACAGCAGGTCGGGGCGCGGGTTGAAAAGGTCAGGCTAGCCTCGGGGAGCGAAATTGCTTGCGGCGCTTTTGTCAACGCGGCCGGCCCGCGCGCCGCCGACATTGCCGCCATGGCCGGCATTGCCCTGCCGGTTGAACGCCGCAAGCGCACCAATTTCACCTTTGCCTGTGCCAATCCGCCCCAAGGCACCCTGCCCCTGATGATCGACCCGACCGGTGTCTGGGTGCGCCCCGAGGGTCGCCAGTTCCTTTGCGGCTGCACCCCGCCCGATGACCCGGGCGTGGACCCCGACGATTTCACCCCGCGCCATGACGAATTCGAGCAAATCATCTGGCCCGCCCTTGCGGCGCGCTCGGCCAATTTCGAGGCGATCAAGGTGCAGGCCATGTGGGCCGGACATTATGCCTATAACACCCTAGACCAGAACGCTGTCACCGGCGCGCACCCCGAAATCGACAACTTTTTCTTCGCCAACGGATTTTCCGGCCACGGGCTGCAACAGGCTCCGGCGATCGGGCGCGGGTTGGCCGAACGGATTGTTCATGGCCGCTATAAAACCCTTGATCTTTCGCCGCTGGGCTATGAACGTATCTTGCGAAACCAACCCTTGCTGGAAAGATGCGTGATATGAACTGGCACCCCCCAACCGAAGCGGAGATTCTGCAAACCGTCGATGGCACCTGGCCCGCCGCGCGCTATTTCGACAGCGGCCCGTTTACTCTGCGCATGGGTCACGATGGCGGGCAGCGGGTCTCGGCGGCCAGCCTGAACGGCAGCGCCACGATGGCCCAGATCGGTGCTGCCGAGCGCACCATGCTCGCCATGGACCAACCGCGCCTGTTCCTGATCAATTCGGCCAATGGCGCGCTGGATCAGGTGCTGGAAAACCGCGGGTACACCGTCAAGGATCCGGTAAGCATGTTTGCCGCGCCCGCCGGGTTGCTGGCAGCACAAGACCAAAAAGGGCTGGTCGCCATTCGCAGCGAAGCACCGCTGGCCATTATGCGCGAAATCTGGTCTGCGGGCGGCATCGGCCCGGGGCGCCTTGCAGTAATGGCCCGCGCCAAGGGGCCAAAAACCATGCTGCTCGGCCGCATCGGTGACACCCCCGCAGGTGCGGCATATGTGGCAATGCACGGCCAAAACGCCATGCTGCACGCGCTTGAAATCATGCCCGCGCACCGCCGCAAGGGGCTGGGTCTGGCCATGACCGCCGCCGCCGCTGCTTGGGCGATCGAGCAGGGGGCAAAAACCTTTTCACTGGTCGCCGTCACCGCCAACACCGCCGCTTGCGGCCTGTATCGCCACCTTGGCATGCGCGGGGTTGGCCACTATCATTATCGCAAAAAGGACTAACCCCATGGAAAACCCCACCGCGCTGAACCTGCCCCAGGTCGAACCGCTGCCCGAATCAACCGCCAAATTCTTTGATATCTGTCAGGAAAAACTGGGGCTGGTGCCCAATGTGCTGCGCGCCTATGCCCATAATATCGACAAGCTGAACGCATTTTCCGGCATGTATAACGACCTGATGCTGGGCGAGAGCGGCTTGTCCAAGCTGGAACGAGAGATGATCGCCGTGGCGGTTTCCTCGGTCAACCACTGCTTTTACTGCCTGACGGCCCATGGCGCGGCGGTGCGCGAACTGTCGGGCAACCCCGAACTGGGCGAGGCACTAGTCATGAACTACCGCGTTGCCGACCTGTCGCCACGCCAGCGCGCCATGCTGGATTTCGCCGTTAAAATGACCGAAGCCAGCGCCCGGATCGAAGAGCCCGACCGGCAATTGCTGCGTGATGCGGGGTTCAGCGATCAGGACATCTGGGATATCGCCGCCGTGGCCAGCTTTTTCAATATGACCAACCGCATGTCCTCGGCCATCGATATGCGCCCCAACCCCGCCTACCACGCCCAATCGCGCTAACCCCACCGCCGGCCGTCGCTTCGGGGGGGCATCGAGCCCCCCGCTCATCGACATTCCCGTTCCGGGAATGCGCGCAACCCCTCCCTTCGTCTTCAATCTTCCATAAATACTCTCAGGGGGGAATTGCCCGTTTGCGGGCAAGGGGGGATGAAATCCCCCACGCCGAGCCGAAGGCGAGGCGCCCGGCCCAACGGGAAGAGGCTTTTTCGCTTGCGAAAAATGCCGATGACGGGCGGGAGCGCCCCTTTTCCTAACCGCCGCAGCTTTGCAATTGTTGCTCGTACAGGTCAGCGCGGTTTTGCACCTGTCGCGCCACGTTCAGCAGCCAATCCTTGCCGCGATAGCTGCCCCGGTTATAGCCGCCATGCCCTTCGTGATAGGCCAGATACTGGTTATAGGCATCATCCATCGCAATGCCGCTACGGCTGACCGACCGGCTCATGTACCAGCCGATAAAATCGGTGGCATCGCCAAAGTCGCTGCGCACCGCGCCGTGCTTGCCGGTCATTTCGCGGTACTCGTCCCATGTGCCGTCCAGCGCCTGGCTAAACCCGTAGGCCGACGAAATATGCCCGTTGGGGATGGAACCGAGCACATAGACCTTGCGCGTGCGTACCCGCGCGCGAAAGCTGCTTTCTTTCCAGATAATCGCCATTTGCACATGGATTGGCGCGCCCCATGTTGCTTCGGTCCGTTGCATATCGCGCAACCAGCCGCGGCGCTGTTCAAGGATCGAACAGGCATTATCCTGTTGGCGCGGCGGGCGGTTTTCACGCGCGCACGAGCCGAGAATCACCAATATAATCAGTGCAATATACCGCATTTGCCTGCCTACCAAGTCTGTTTGCTCGATGTTTTTTGTTTATTAGGCCCCAATCCGGCGAATTAATCAAGGGGGCAAGCGGCACAAGGCGGGGTTCCGCCGTCGTGGCTATAGGGCAAAGCCCAGCAAAACGGGGATTACCGCAATGGAAAGCAGGGTCGAAACCACCACCAGCCCGGCCACTTCGGCCGGATCGGCCTCGTATTTCTCGGCCAGCATATAAGAGGTCACCGCAACCGGCGTCGCCAGTTGCAACAGCGCCGCAAAAAACGCCACCCTGGGCAGGGGCAGCACCATAGCCAGCGCCATCGGCACCCCGATGCAAACCGCCGCCTTGAGCAACGACAGCCACAGCGCCCGCCCCAGCGAGGCGGGCCGCAACCGCGTTACCGCCACGCCAAGGGTGATCAGCATCAGGGGTATCGCCATCTGCCCGACCAGTTGCGTCGTGTTCAGCCCCCATTCGGGCAGCCGCCAACCGGTCAGCATAAACAGCGCCCCCAGCACCGTTGCCCAGACAATCGGCTGGCGCAGCGCCCCCATGGGGGATTTCCCCGAAACCAGCCAGACCCCCAGCGTAAACGACAAAAACGCCATTACCGCGAACACGATCACCGCATAATCCAGCCCGACCGCTCCGAAGGAAAACAGCGCCAGCGGCAGGCCCAGATTGCCGGTATTGCCAAAGGTCAGCGGTGCCAGAAACACCCGCTGCGCATAACCGGTCACCCGCAGAAAACCCGCCAGCACCACCGCGACCAGCACATAGGCAAGCAGCGCAAACAGCGCCGCGTCGCGCAGTGCCTGAGGGTCGATCTCGGTGCGCAAAAGCGAGGTGAAAATCAGCGCCGGCACTGCGAAATTCATGGTGATGCGCGTGACAAACCCGACCGGATAGTCATAGCCCAGCCGCGCCCAGACA
>JALXER010000302.1 GCA_027069385.1 Paracoccaceae bacterium | reverse complement strand
GCCTTGCGTTGCTCAACGGTGCGTTGGCCAGCGGCTGGGGGGCAAGCTGGCTAAGCGGGCCTTTGGCCTTTGATCGCGAATTCGTTCAAACCGGCCTGAACCTTGCCCCGCACGAATTTCTGGCCGGTTTTATCCATATCGGCACCCAGACCCGCATTCCCCCCGAACGCCCGCGCCCCGATCTGGCCCGGATCACCGAATGGGTCGAGACATAGGCCCCCGCCCTACTATCGCCATATTGCAATTCTATAAGGTCGTACCCACCTAACGTGGGAACCCCGGAGCAAGACCATGGCAGACACAGATATTAAGATTACCGAAATTCTTTATGATGCACCGAACTCGTTGCCCAATGACAATGACTATGAATGGGTAGAGATTTCCAATACCGGCCCCGACGATGTGTCGCTGAACGGGTGGACGCTGGACGACTCGATTTCCGGCGGCACGACCGGTATCGTTCCCGATCTGACCCTGCACGCCGATGACGTGGCTATTCTGTATAACGCCGATATTTCCGAGGCCGATTTTCTGGCCGCATATGGTCCGGTCCCGCCGGGTACGGTGCTGGTTCCGGTGACCCACTGGCAACCGCTCAACAACGGCAGCGGTGGCGATACGGTCAACCTGACCAGCGATGACGATGTCACAATCTCGTCGATCGCCTATCCCGATGATGCCGCGCCGGGCGAATCACTGCGCTATGACGTTAACGGCAATTATATCGGTGCGGGCACCCCCAATCCGGGCGTGGTTTGCTTTACCCGTGGCACCCGTATTCGCACCGAACGCGGCGAAACCCCGATAGAGGATCTGGCCGTGGGCGATCTGGTCATGACCCGCGATCACGGGCTTCAGGCGATCCGCTGGATTGGCCAGCGCGAGGTCGGCCCTGCCGAAATGGCCGCCAACCCCGATTTCTGTCCGGTGCTGATCCGCAAATCGGCCATGGGGCCGGGGGTTCCGGCGCGCGATACACGGGTTTCACAAGCCCACCGCATCCTGCTTGAAGACACATTGGCGACATTGCTGTTTGGCCAGCCGAAAATGCTCGCCGCTGCCAAGGGGCTGTGCAACGACCGCAGCATCCGCGTTGACAGTAGCGCCACGCGGGTTACCTATTTCCACATTCTGTTTGACCGGCACGAGGTGATCACCGCCGACGGGCTGGCCTCGGAGAGCTTCCATCCGGTGGCGGCAGGGCTTGACAGCCTGGAGCGCGCAGCGCGGCGCGAATTGTTGGGGCTGTTTCCCGAACTGGCCAGCGGCGATATGCCCGCCGCCTATCCGTTGCTAAGCCTGGCCGAAGTGGCCCTGTTGGCAGGATAAGCGCCCGTGATCCGTGATTTCAGCCGCGCATTGGCACAGCTGGGCGACCCCAAATTTCTGTGGGTGCTGGTCAAGGCATTGGGCCTGACCATCGGCCTGTTCGCCACAGCCTTTTATCTGCTGGTATCGCTGGGCAGCCTGCTGCCCGGGTCAGTTTCTCTGCCGTGGATCGGAGATATCCCGCTTGGTGACTGGTTTGACGGCCTCGCCTTTGTCGGGGTGCTGGTATCCAGCGCCTTTCTGATGTTCCCCGTCGCCATGCTGTTTATCGGCTTGTTCTTAGAGGAAATCGCCGATGCGGTCGAAGCACGCTACTACCCCGGCCTGCCCGCCGCGCGCCATAACATTGTCGCCATGGTAATGGAAACCCTGCGCTTTCTGGGCATTATGATGGTGGCGAACCTGCTGGCACTGATCATCTATTTCGCCTCGACACTGCTCGCCCCGGTGATCTTCTGGCTGGTGAACGGCTATCTGCTGGGCCGCGAGTATTTTCAACTGGTCGCCATGCGACGCCTAGGCCTGCGCGGGGCGGACAAGCTGCGCAAAAGGTACCGGTGGCAAATCTGGCTGGCGGGAATCCTGATGGCCGTGCCCCTGTCGGTCCCCGTTCTGAACCTGCTGGTGCCGCTACTTGGCGTTGCAACCTTTACCCACCAGTTTCACAGACTGTCGGCAAAACATCCGCCCCAATCGTAGCGCTCCCGCCCGTCGTCGGCGCATTGCATTCGCAATGCGCCTCCTCCCGTTGGGCCGGGCCTCGGCTTCGCCTCGGCAGGGGGCCAGCCCCCTCTGGCGCAAGCGCCATTCACCCCCGGGGCATTTGTGAAAAGAAGATGATAATAGACTTCCATTTTTCATAAATACTCTCAGGGGGGAGCGACGTATGTCGCGAGGGGGCGGAACGCCCCCCTGCCGACCGCAGGTCGGTCCGGCCCAAAGGGAAGCCTTGTGTTTGGCTAGCCAAACGCAAGGCTGGACTGCGGGAGCGTTCAGGGGCAAGGGATCGGGGTCAGCTATGCGCCTACATCCGTCCGTACAGGTCGATGTCTTTCACGCTTAGCGGACCGTAGGAGATAAACAGCACCAGCGGCACCCACAGGATAACGGTGATCACCGTTACCCAGAACATCTTTTTGCCGATCATCGGATCAACCGGTGCCGAGTCCGGCGTACCGGGTACACGCTCGCCTTCTTCCTGCTGGGATTTCTGCCCGAGCGGCAGCGCCATGAACAGCAGCATAAACCAGATGACGGCAAACAGAACAAGGGCGGAGGTGATGGTCATAACTGTTCCAGTTCAACAAGGGTTCCGGTAAAATCTTTGGGGTGCAAGAACAGCACCGGTTTGCCATGGGCACCGGTTTTGATATCACCCAGCACCCGCGCACCGCGGGCCAGCAGGTGGTCGCGCGCGGCCTCTATATCCGCGACCTCGTAACAGATATGATGAATGCCGCCGCCTGGATTCCTGGCCAGAAACCCGGCAATCGGGCTGTTATCGCCCAACGGATAGAGCAGCTCTATCTTGGTGTTGGGCAGAGTAATGAATACCACCGTCACCCCGTGGTCGGGTTCGTCTTGCGGCGCACCCACGCTGGCCCCCAGCGTATCGCGATAGGTCGCCACGGCCGCATCCAGATCAGGCACGGCAATGGCCACATGGTTCAGATTTCCAATCATTATGCGCCCCTTTCGGGAATGCTTTAGCCGGAATCCCGCAGGGATGCAAATGTCAAAGGCCGCCGACAAAGACGGCCTTTGCGCAAAACCGTTTAGGCCGGAGGAATCAGTACCACCTTCAGATCAGACAGCGGAATCGGCACACTGTTAGTGCCACCGGCCGATGCGGTGTCGGTCTTGGTGACCTCGACCCGAAACCCGTAAATCACCGCCAGCAGGATCGTGATCGCCAAAATCACCAGAAATATCGCGCTGGCAATCGCAAGGGGCGAAGCAACGAACAGGATAAAGATGATAACCACGATCGCGGCCAGGGTTGCCGGATCGGGGTTGATGGTCAGCACGCTGGAGGTCTTGTCGATATGCAGCAGGTCACACACCCTTTCGCGGATTTCCGCATAATCAAGTTTGCTCCCCTTGAATGGCAATGCAAATGCCGGACCGGCGAACATATCGCTGAACTTGACCGTCACCTTTTTGCCGGCCTCGACATCGTCCTTGACCAGTTCCCAGACCTTTTCGGGCGCATCGACCAGACTGACGGCCGTGCTGTTGATGTCCATGATCTTGCTGGCCGAGGTCGCAATGCCGCCAATCGTTCCCACCAGCGAACCCAAGTTTAGCCCGCCACCCGAGCCGGTCGGGGCGGGCGGCCCCCAGACCACCACCATCGGCAATTCGATTGAATCGTTGATATAGACAAAAGGAACCTGCATTTCGTTACCGGTGCTCGGGTCTTCGATCTTGATGATAAACACCGGAATGTCGGACGGGTCCGGAATGGTGGTCGAGCGCCCAAAGGGCAGCGGTATGCGGGTCCGGTCTTGCCAGGGGCGGCTGGCGCGCACATTAAAGCGCCCGCTGGATGTGGTATGGGTATCGATCAGCAATTCGTTCTTGCCGTTTGCATCCTGATCCCAGATGCGCACGCGCGCACCGGCTACGGGCATGGCCGCACCCTGAGGGTTGGGCGGATAATGGATTTTCCCGCGAAACCGCGGACGTTGGGGAATAGGCATAATCATTTTCTCCGATAAAATACGCCGGACAGATACACCGCTTAAAAAATCGGCAGGTTTGAAAAATAGTAAGTTGCCGAATGAACAATAAAATCCGACTGGGTTGATAATGCCCCGATCATGTTCCCATCGCCGGATTCGCACCAGAAAAAACCGCGCGAATGGTTGAATTTCAGGAATTTTTAACGTTAAATTGACGCGGCGATGGCGTCGCCGGCCTGTTTTCCTCTTTTTCCTGCACGCCCGGAAACCCACCGGAGCCATACCATGGAACCCTTTTCCCGCCCCGAATTCTTCACTTTTGCCAATGGCACCCCGCCGCCCCTGCCCTTTGATGCGTCCGAATATGACCGACGGCTGAAAGGGCTGCGTGACATCATGGCGGCCCAAGATCTGCCGGCGGTGTTGCTGACCTCGATGCACGCTATCGCCTACTATAGCGGTTTTTTGTATTGTTCGTTCGGGCGGCCCTATGCCTTGGTGGTCACCCCTGACCACGCGATAACCATCAGCGCCAATATCGACGGCGGTCAACCCGCGCGGCGTGGTGCGGTTGCCAATCTGGTCTATACCGACTGGAAGCGCAACAATTACTGGCGTGCCGTGCGCCATGTGGCGGGGACTCCGGCACGGATCGGGATAGAAGGCGACCACCTGACGCTGGCGCAATCCGACCTTTTGCGCGAAACCCTGAACGCCCCGCAAGTGGTCGATATCGCCCCTGCCGCGATGGCGCAACGAATGGTGAAATCCGCCGCCGAGATCGCTTTGATCGAACAGGGCGCGCGCATTGCCGATATTGGCGGCGCGGCAATTCGACAGGCCATCCGCCCGGGCGCGCGTGAAATCGACGTGGCCATGGCCGGGCGCGATGCGATGGAACTTGAAATTGCGCGCAGCTTTCCCGACAGCGAATTGCGCGACACATGGGTCTGGTTCCAGTCGGGGCTGAACACCGACGGCGCGCATAATCCGGTAACGACGCGGGCCTTGCAGCACGGTGATATCCTTAGCCTCAATGCCTTTCCGATGATCTCGGGCTATTATACCGCGCTGGAACGCACCTTGTTTCTGGGCCAACCCGACGTTGCCTCGCTAAAGCTGTGGCAAGCCAATGTCGAGGCCCATGAACTGGGCCTGTCGCTGATCAAACCCGGCGCGCGCTGCTGTGACATCACCGCCCGGATCAACGATTTTTTCGCCGCGCGCGACCTGCTGCAATACCGCTCTTTCGGGTATGGGCATTCGTTTGGCGTCTTGTCGCACTATTATGGCCGCGAGGCCGGTCTGGAACTGCGCGAGGATATCGAAACGGTGCTGCAACCGGGCATGGTGGTATCCATCGAACCGATGCTTACGGTGCCGCTGGGGACACCGGGTGCCGGTGGATATCGCGAACACGATATTCTGGTGGTCGAGGAAACCGGCGCGCGCAATATCACCGGCTTTCCCTATGGACCGGATCACCATATCATTGATTGACGGACACGGCCCGCCCGCCTAACCTTTGCCCATAACAAACCGGGGAGGGCAGAAAATGCCACAATATATAATCGCCTATCGCAATGTTGAACATGCCAAGGGCCAATCACCGATGCCCGAAACACCCGAGGCGCAGGCCGCGCAGAAACAGGCATGGGGCGACTGGGCAAACGGGCTGGGCGATGCGGCGGTTGATCGCGGCACCCCGATGATGGGCAACAAGATGGTGCTTATGGATGGCTCGGTTGTTGATGCGGGGCCAAACGGCACTTCGGGCTTTACCATCGTCGAGGCCCCCGACATGGACGCCGCCCTTGCCATGGCCAAGGGCTGCCCGTTTTTGCAAATGGGCAATCTGGAGGTCGCCCAACTGATGCAATTCAAAGGTTGATCACCCCGAATTGACCGCGCCACCGGCGGGTTAGCGCCTCTTTTTTGCTCATTTGGCAAAAAAATCCTTTGCCCTGCGTCAAAATGGCTGCACACTGCGCCCACAAAAAACAAGACTTCAGGGAGAAGACATGACCAAAGTTTCGATGACCGTCAACGGCAAGGCCGTTAGCGGAGAGGTAGAGGGGCGCACGCTGCTGGCGGAATTTCTGCGTAACAACCTGCACCTGACCGGCACCCATATCGGCTGCGACACCAGCCAGTGCGGCGCCTGCACCGTCCACGTTAACGGCAAAATGGTGAAATCCTGCGCGATACTGGCACAAGAGGCCGACGGCGCCGAGGTGGCAACCATCGAGGGCATGGCCAATGATGACGGCTCGCTCGGGGTCATTCAGGCCGCCTTTCAGGAACATCACGGATTGCAATGCGGGTTCTGCACGCCCGGCATGGTCATGGCCGCAGCCGATCTGCTGGCCAAAAATACCAACCCGTCCGAAGCCGATATCCGCAGCCATCTGGACGGCAATATCTGCCGCTGCACCGGCTATCACAACATTGTAAAATCCATTCAGGCCGCTGCAAGCGCGCTTAGCTAAAGGGGAACACTATGCCTAAAGATCATGGAATTGGTGCCGCTCCGAAGCGGCGCGAGGACGTCCGGTTTTTGACCGGCAAGGGTAAATATACCGACGATATCAACCTTTACAACCAGACCTATGCCTATTTTGTGCGCTCGGATGTGGCGCATGGCAAGATCAACAATATCGATACCAAGGCCGCGCAGGACATGCCCGGCGTGGTGCGCATTTTCACCGGAGCCGATTTTGAAGGCGTCGGCGGGGTGCCTTGCGGCTGGGCCGTTACCGACAAGCACGGCGAGCCGATGCAGGAACCCGCGCATCCGGTGCTGGCACAAGGCAAGGTGCGCCATGTGGGCGACCCGATCGCCGTGGTGGTGGCCGAATCGCTGGCCGAGGCCCGCGACGCTGCCGAGGTGCTGGAAATCGACATCGAAGAACTGCCCGCGGTGATAGACATGAAGGCGGCACTTGAAGACGGTGCCACCAAGGTGCATGACGACCTGACCAGCAACCTGTGCTTTGACTGGGGCTTTGTCGAGGAAAACAAGGCCGCGGTGGAAGAAGCGTTTCAAAACGCCCACCACGTTACCAGCCTTGAACTGCGCAACAACCGTCTGGTTGCAAACCCGATGGAAGCCCGCGTTGCCATTGGTGAATACGACGCCGCAAGCGAGGATTACACCCTTTACACCACCAGCCAGAACCCGCATGTGATCCGGCTGCTGATGGGCGCGTTTGTGCTGGGCATCCCCGAACACAAGCTGCGCGTGGTTGCCCCCGATGTGGGCGGCGGCTTTGGCACCAAGATCTTCCATTACGCCGAAGAAGCATTCTGCACCTTCGCCGCCAAGGCGGTTGGCCGTCCGGTCAAATGGAGCGCCTCGCGCTCCGAAGCGTTCATTTCTGATGCACATGGCCGCGACCATGTCACCAAGATCGAACTGGCGCTGGATGAAAACGGCAAGTTTCTGGCGGTTCGCACCGATACGCTGGCCAATATGGGGGCCTATCTGTCAACCTTTGCGCCCAGCGTGCCCACATGGCTGCACGGCACCCTGATGGCGGGGAACTATACCACCCCGCTGGTCTATGTGAATGTGCGCGCCGTGTTTACCAACACCGTACCGGTTGACGCCTATCGCGGGGCCGGCCGCCCCGAGGCGACCTTCCAGCTGGAACGAGTCATCGACAAGGCCGCGCGCGAAATCGGCATGAGCCCGATCGACCTGCGCCGCATCAACTTTATCCAGCCCGACCAGTTCCCCTATGCCACGCCG
This sequence comes from Paracoccaceae bacterium, assembly GCA_027069385.1. Taxonomy (GTDB): domain Bacteria; phylum Pseudomonadota; class Alphaproteobacteria; order Rhodobacterales; family Rhodobacteraceae; genus UBA3077. The sequence goes on along the minus strand of JALXER010000302.1, from coordinate 5,065 downwards.
GTAGCGCTGGAATACGACACCGGCAATTACGGCGCGACCATGGACAAGCTGATCGAGATTGCCGACATTGCCGGATTTGGCGACCGCATGGTCGAAAGCCGCAAAAACGGCAAGCTGCGCGGCCTCGGGGTCAACTGCTATATCGAGGCCTGCGGCATCGCGCCCAGCAACCTTGTGGGGCAGCTTGGCGCGCGTGCCGGCCTGTATGAAAGCGCAACCGTGCGGGTGAATGCCACCGGCTCTATCAGCGTTTACACCGGTTCACACAGCCACGGACAGGGCCACGAAACCACCTTTCCGCAGGTCATAGCCGAGATGCTGGGCATTGACGAAAGCATGGTGGATATCGTGCATGGCGACACCTCCAAAATCCCGATGGGCATGGGCACCTATGGCTCGCGCTCTATCGCGGTGGGCGGGTCTGCCATGGTTCGGGCCACCGAAAAGGTGATTGCCAAGGCCAAAAAGATTGCCGCGCACCTGCTTGAGGCGGGCGAAGGCGATATTGAGCTGGCCAACGGAGAATTCACCGTTGCGGGCACCGACAAATCGGTGGCGTGGGGCGATGTGACCCTCGCCGCCTATGTGCCGCACAACTATCCGCTGGAGGACATGGAACCGGGGTTGGAGGAAACCGCCTTTTACGATCCGGCCAACTTTACCTATCCGTCAGGGGCCTATGCCTGCGAGGTAGAGGTAGACCCCGAAACCGGCAAGGTAGAGATATGCTCTTTTGCCGCTGCCGACGACTTTGGCAACATCATCAACCCGATGATCGTTGACGGTCAGGTGCATGGCGGCATTGGTCAGGGCATCGGTCAGGCGCTGCTGGAACACGCGATCTATGACGAGAACGGCCAGTTGCTGACCGGCTCTTATATGGATTACGCCATGCCGCGCGCCAGCGATATGCCGTCCTTCTCGGTCGATCATTCGTGCCAGACTCCGTGCACCCATAACCCGCTAGGGGTCAAGGGCTGCGGCGAAGCCGGGGCGATCGGCTCTCCACCCGCGGTGGTGAATGCCGTGGTCGATGCGCTGGCCGATCTGGGTGTTACCCATATCGACATGCCCTTGTCCCCCAACAATGTATGGTCCGCCATACAAGCCGCCAAATAAGGAGCCGTACCATGTATGATTTTGAATTCAAGAAACCCGGCTCGATCAAGGCGGCCGTTGCCATGCTGGAAAGCGAAGACGCGCAGGCGCTGGGGGGCGGGCAAACCCTGATCCCCACCATGAAGCAACGTCTGGCCAGTCCGGCCGTACTGGTCAGCCTTGCGGGCATTGCCAAGATGCAGGGCGTCAACGTGGCCAACGGTGTGATGACCATTGGCGGCGCAACCACCCATGCCGACGTGGCCGCAAATGCACAGGCCATACCGGCGCTGGTGGCGCTGGCGGGGCATATCGGCGATCCGGCGGTGCGCAATCGCGGTACCATCGGCGGCAGTCTTGCCAATAATGACCCGTCTGCCGATTATCCGGCCGCGGCGCTGGCGCTGAATGCCACCATCGTAACCGACCGGCGCAAAATTGCGGCGGACGACTTTTTCGATGGCATGTTCGGCACCGCGCTCGAAAATGGCGAGATCATCACGGCCGTCCGGTTCCCGCTGCCCAAGGCCGCGAACTATCAAAAGTTCCTGCAACCGGCCTCGCGGTTTGCGCTGACCGGCGTGTTTGTGGCCGACACCAAAGACGGGATGCGGGTTGCCGTTACAGGCGCTTCGGAAGAAGGGGTCTATCGCTGGACCGAAGCCGAATCTGCCCTGAACGACACCCCCGAGGCAAGCGCGCTGGACGGGCTGTCGGTGTCACCCGACGGGATGATCGAAGACCTGCACGGCACCGCCGCCTATCGCGCCAATCTGGTCGGCGTGCTAACCAAACGCGCCGTCACCGCCCTGTAACCCCCCCACGCCCCGCCCGTCACTCGGGCGGGGCGTGTACACGCATAACGACACCCACGGTCAGGACCATAGGCACAAACCCGCTATTTGCCACAGAATGAATCCGTGTCGGCTTGTAAAGCCACACAAATTGTTGCGATGACGGACTGAAACCGTCACGTCCCGAAAAATCGTGACGGACAGACCCAGCACACCGGACGTCCAAAAGATTGAAATGGTGCACCCGGCACGATTCGAACGTGCGACCCCCTGATTCGTAGTCAGGTACTCTATCCAGCTGAGCTACGGGTGCTTCCGGTGCTGTATCTACCCATGCCGCAAGTGACTTGCAAGAGGGAAATGCGGATTTGTTGCGGCCTATGGCAGGGTGATCTGAAAGGTGGTGCCCTGCGCGGTTGATTCAAGCAATTCCAGTTTGCCGCCATGGCCGCGCACCAGTTCGGCGGCGATGGCCATGCCCAGACCGGTGCCGCCTTTGCGCACCGAGCCCTGAAACGGTTTGAACAGTTTTTCGCGGGCCTTTTGGGGCAGGCCGGGGCCGGTATCGGTCAGGGTGATCTGCACGCCGCTTTCGGATTTCCCGGCCTCAATGGTGATGCTGCCCGGTTTACCGGTCGCCACGATGGCCTGACGCGCGTTGCGCACAAGGTTGATCAGCACGCGGAAAATCTGATCGCGGTCCGCGTTGAGCATCAGGTCCTGCGGGACTTTGCTGTGCATGCGCACCAGATCGTCATTCTGGCGCAGGTCTTCGCTTTCGATAACCTCGTCCACCAGACGGGCCAGCAGGAATTTGGACAGGCGCGGGGCCGGCTCCTCGGCCTTGCCATAGGTCAGGGTGTGTTCACAAAGGTTGATCGCCCGACCCACCGAGGCCACCAGTTTCGGGGCCACCCGCGCCACCACCGGATCCTCGCTGGCCTCTATCCGGTCGGTCAGCAGTTGGGTGGTGGTCAGGATATTGCGCAAATCGTGGCTGACCTTGGCCACCGCCGAGCCAAGCTGCGCAAGGCGTTCCTTTTGTTTAAGGCTGGCGGTCAGGTCGGTTTGCAACTCGCACAGGGTGGATTCGGCCACCCGCAATTCGCGAATGCGGGCGTTGGGCTGGATTACGCGGGTCGCGTCCTCGGGGTTGTCCTGATAGGCGATCATCGATTCGATCACCCGGTGGATCGGGCGCACCACCGCGCGGCGTACTACAAAGAACAGCATCCCTGCGCTGATCACCGAGATCAGCAGCGACAGCAACAGAATATTCAGCCCGTACTCCAGCATGGCGGCGCGCATCGGCATCAGTTGCAGGGTTACCTCTAGCTCCGAGCCGTTGCCCTTGACCGGCCGACCAATCACCCGCACCACCCCTTCGGTGGGCATGAACAGGCAGGTCAGGGCGTCTTTCATCAGTTCCAGCGGGCCGTCGCTGCGCAGATCATAGGTATCCATCACCTGCGCGGTCAGCGGCTTGGACAGGATCATCTCGCGCCGCTCGTTGCGCCGGATCACGATGTTCAGCACATCGGCGTTTTCCAGCAACTCGTCCGCCAGATTTTGCGTCACCATTTCATCCGGCGCGGCCATCAGCGCCAGCGAGGCCAGATGGGCCTGATCGATGCGCTCTTGCAGGTAATCCTGCCGGAACCGCGCCACCGACGGGACAAATATCAACACTTCGGCAAGCATCACAAAGACGGCCGTCAGCAGCAAAAACCGCCCTGATAAAGTGTTAAAGAACATCATCCCTCTTTGTTCTTATTATAATGACAAGGTAAGGTGCGCGGGCGCGGGTTACAAGCGCCTAGAATTTCTGCACAAAACCCACAATTCGTTTGATCCACGCGCTTTCGAACAAGCGCGGGGTGTAATAGGCCCCGGCCACCCGTTTGTTGATCTCGCCGATGGTCGGATAGGGCGATACCATCGCCGCCACGGCACCGATCTTCAGGCGGTTGGCAATGACCATCGACCACAGCGAAATCAGCTCTCCGGCTTGCGCGCCGACAATCGACGCCCCGACCGGCCGCTTTTTCACCACCATGATCTTGATCCGCCCCGTGGTGGCCAGTTCGGCGCGGGCGCGGTCGTTTTCGGCATAGTCAAAGCGCGCCACCTCCAGCTTATCACCGTATTTGTCGCGCGCCTGCGCTTCGCTCAGGCCGACATGGGCCAGTTCGGGGTCGGTATAGGTGGCCCACGGAATATGCGCGGTGCTGAATTTCGAGGGCATGCCGAACAGCGCCGATTTGATCACCACACCGGCGTGATAGCCCGCCATATGGGTAAATTGCAGCCCGCCCGCCACGTCGCCAATCGCATAGATCCGCTTGTTGGAAGATTTGAGGTTCGCCCCCACCGTGATGCCCGGCCGGTCGTATGCGACCCCGGCCTTTTCCAGATCCAGCCCGTCCACATTGGGTTTGCGCCCTACCGCCATCAGCAGATGGGTGCCGGTATAGCTTGGCCCGTCTTTGGTGTGGACCGTCACGCCGTTTTCAGCGGTGATGGCCGAGGCCATGGCCCCTTCGACGATCTCTACCCCTTCGGCGCGGATGCGTTCCAGCGCAATTGCCGCCATTTCGGGGTCGTCCTTGCCCAGCGCCTTGAACCCCTCTAGCACCGTGACCTTGCAGCCCAGCCGCGCATGGGCCTGCGCCATTTCCATTCCGATCGGGCCGCCGCCGATAATGATCAGATGGTCCGGTTGCTCGGTCAGTTGAAAGATGTCCTCGTTGGTGTAATGGCGCACCCCGTCCAGCCCCGGAATCGGCGGCACAAACGGCGAGGAGCCGGTCGAAACCACAAAGCGGCGTGCGGTGATAACGGTATCACCGGCCTGCAATTCGGTTTCCGAGATAAACCGCCCGTATGCCTGAATAACCTGCACGCCCATTTCCTGAAACCGCTCGACCGAATCGTGCGGGGCGATGCCGGCGATGACCTTGGCCACATGGGCCTTGGCGGCGGCATAGTTGACCTGCGGCGTCACCGGTTCGATACCGAAAGGGCCGCCGGTGGTCATGGCATGGGCGTGTTTGCCCGCCGCCAGCAGCGCCTTGCTGGGCACGCAGCCATAGTTCAGGCAGTCGCCGCCCATCTTGCCACCCTCGACCAGCACCACCGAGGCCCCCATCTGCACCGCCCCCGCGGCCACCGAC
>JALXER010000301.1 GCA_027069385.1 Paracoccaceae bacterium | reverse complement strand
ATCAGCACCTTGGCCAGTGTCGATTTTCCACAGCCGCTTTCGCCGACAATCGCCAGCGTTTCGGCCTCGCGCGCTTCAAAGCTAAGGGTTTCGTTGGCCTTGACAACGCGCTTGTTTTTGCCACCAAACACCGCGTTCGCCCCGACCTGATAGTACTTTTTAAGGGCATCCACCTTTAGCACCACCTTGCCAACCGGAGTCTTTTCCTGCCGGTTCGCGACAACGGCCGGCGCGTCCCAGTCGATTTCGGCAACCCGCAGGCAGCGGCTGTTATGATCCCCCGCCTGCCCCATCGGAAACGCGGCCTTGTCACAGCGACCGACCTTAAAATAGCTGCATCGCGGGCCGAAATTGCAGCCGTCGGGGCGCTCATGCGGCAGCGGAAAGTTACCCGGAATGGCGATCAGCGGCCGTGCGTTCTTGTCGGCACCGGGCAGCGGAATAGAGCGGAACAGCGCTTGGGTATAGGGGTGGCGCATCTGGTCGAACACCTGCCTGATCGAGCCGGATTCGACCGCCTCGCCCGAATACATCACACAAATCTGGTCGCAGGTTTCAAGGATCAGCCCCAGATTATGCGAAATAAACAGCATAGAGGTGCCGTATTTCGCCCCCAACTCCTTGACCAGATCAACGATTCCCGCCTCTACCGTCACATCGAGCGCCGTGGTCGGTTCATCCAGAATCAGCAGGCTGGGCTTGGACATCAACGCCATGGCGATCACGATGCGCTGTTGTTGCCCGCCCGATAACTGGTGGGGATAGCTGCGCAAAATACGCTCGGGGTCGGGCAGGCGCACATCCCTGACCATCTGCAATGCCAGTTCACGCGCCTGCGCCTTGCTGGCGCCTTCGTGGATCATCGGCACTTCCATCAGTTGTGCGGCGATCTTCATGGACGGGTTCAGCGAGGCCATCGGCTCTTGATAGATCATCGCGATTTCAGAGCCGCGCAAGGCGCGCAATTCCGCTTCGCTCATGGTGTTCAACTCGCGGCCCTTGAACTTGATAGAGCCGCCAACGATCCGCCCGTTCACCCCCAGATCCTGCATGACCCCCAGCGCCACGGTGGATTTTCCGCAGCCGCTTTCACCCACCAGCCCCATTGCCTGCCCCGGCATGATGGTGGCGGAAAAATCCATCACCGCCGGAATTTCACCGCTACGCACAAAAAAGCTGATCGACAGCTGGTCTATTTCCAGAATCGGCCCGTCATTATCCTGTGTTGCCATGCCCCTAATCCTTTAGCGATTCTTCGCGCAGCCCGTCGGCCAGCAGGTTAAGCCCCAGCACCAGCGACATCAGCGCAATGGCGGGAAACAGTGACAGGTGAATGGTGCTGAACAGCCGGATATAGGGGCGGCCATGATTGATCATAGAACCCCAGTCCGGACTGTCCGGCGACAGGCCAAGGCCGAAAAAGCCCAGCGTTCCCAGCAGGATCGTAGTATAGCCGATGCGCAGACAGGCATCGACGATCAGCGGTCCGCGCGCATTGGGCAGGATTTCCCACAGCATGATATACCACGCCCGTTCCCCGCGGGTTTGTGCCGCCGCCACATAGTCGCGCGTGGCGATATCCATGGTCAGGCCGCGCACGATCCGGAACACCCCGGGCGATGACCCGAGCACCACGGCAGCGAACACGTTCAACTCGTTTGGCTCCAATTGAAACGGCGTGCCCTTCATGCCGAAAACCAGCCCCAGATAGACCCAGCCCCCCACGGCGATCGTGACAAACAGATACCGGTACAGGCGCGCCTTTGCGTGCGCGAACCTTGTAACCCATAGGGCACATAAAAAGATGATCGGAAACAGGAAAAACAGCCCCGCGATGCCGATCGGAATCGAGAATGGCACCGTAAACAGCCCGAGGTCGTAATAAACCGGTGTGCGGATCTCGGGCGTGACCAACAGGTAAAACAGCAGGATCACCGGAAAGGCCAGAATAAGGTTGGCAAGGAAGGAAAGCACCGTATCCCAGCGCCCGCGAAAATAGCCCGCGGGCAGACCAAGGGTAATGCCCACCATATAAGCCACCGCCGTTGCCGCCGGCGCGATGATCAGCACAATCCGGCTGCCCCAGACCACGCGGCTGAATATATCTCGGGAAATATTGTCGCCCCCCCACAGCATCGCAACACCGTTGGGCGCGTCAATCACGCCCGGCGGGGCTTTTTTGATTCCGGGGGTGAATGAGGCCTGCGCCGCGTCCATCACCGCGATACTGTCGGCAAAAATGGCGGTAAACACCCAGAACAGCACGATAATTGCGCCGACCATGCCCACGGGGCTGCCATAAAGCCGCCCCATCAGGCCCAGCTTGTGCCTGAACCCCCAGCCAAGCCCAAGCACCACCACGATCGCCGCCCAGCTAGGCCAGAACCGCGCAATGCTTTGCAAAATGACGTCCAGCGTCGAAAGGTATTCGGGCATCACTGCGCCCTCCTATTGCACACGAATGCGCGGGTTCAACACCGCATAGCCGATATCCGAGATCAGTTGCGTAACCAGCACCACCGCCACCGCCACCACCGAGCAGCCCAGCAGCAGGTCGATATCGTTGTTTTCCGCCGCGCGGATCAGCAGCCAGCCAAAGCCCTTGTAATTGAACATCGCCTCGACGATCACAACGCCGGTCAGCAGCCACGGAAATTGCAGCATGATCACGGTAAAGGGCGCAATCAGCGCGTTGCGCAGCGCGTGTTTCAGCACGATCCACTTGAAACTGACCCCTTTCAGCCGCGCGGTACGCACATATTGCGAGGCCATTGCCTCTACCATTGATGCGCGGGTCATGCGGGCAATATAGCCCATCCCGTACATGGTCATGGTCATTACCGGCAGGGTGAAATTGTAAAAAGAGATATCCCCCACCTTGGCCACCCCCTTAAGCCAGCCAAGCGACGAGGAAAAAATCACCGTGAACACAATACCGGTGACATATTCGGGGGCCGAGGTCGAAACAATCGCGAAAACCGACAGGGTCCGGTCGGTTTTGCTACCCTCTCGCATGCCCGCCAACACCCCGATGACCAGCGCCAGCGGCACCATGGTTGCCATCACCCAGAACATCAGCACACCGGTATAGCCAAGCCGCTTGCCCAACTCTTCCTCTACCGGTTTTTGCATGCGGAAACTGTCGCCCATGTCGCCTTGCACGAAATGCACCACCCAATCGCCATAGCGGGTCAGCAATGGCTCGCGATAGCCGTTTTTTTCCAGCCAGCTTTCGACCTGTTCGTCGGTCATGCGCACGTTGCCCTGCGTCTTGGCTATTTTTTCCAGATTGGGGTCGAGGTTAACCAGATAAAACACAATGAAAGTCAGGCAAAGCATTGTCAGGACCATCACGCCAAGCCGGCGCAAGATAAAGGTCAGCATTTAGGCTCCTTTGGCGCTGTGGCGTGGGTCCGGCCTGAACAGGCGGCCACGAAACAGGGGCCGCCCGATGGAACGCTTAGGCGTCGATCCAGAAGTTTTCGTGATGCATTTCAAAGGCCTGATGCATGTCATAGCCCATGACCCCGCCGGTAGAGGCCCGCGCAATCGCGCGCCAGAACGGCTGGATGATGATACCGCTGTCTTGCAAAATCTGCTCGACCTCTTTCATCACTTCGCGGCGTGCATCCGCATCGGAAATGGCCAGCGCACGTTTAAGCGCATCGTCAAAGGCCGGATCGGAATAGCCCGCCTCGTTCCATGCTTCGCCGGTGCGATAGGCCAGCGCCAGCACCTGCACCCCCAAGGGGCGGCCGTTCCAGTTGGTGGTGGAAAACGGGTATTTTGTCCAGTCATTCCAAAAGGTTGCCCCCGGAATAATCGTCCGCTTTACGTTGATGCCCGCGTCACGCATCTGCGCGGCGATGATGTCGGTGGTGTCGCGCCGCCAGCCCGCATCCAGCGAGATCAGCTCGAATTCGTGGTCGGTCATACCGGCCTCGGCCATCAGCGACCTAGAGGCCTCTACGTCGCGCGAAATCGGCGGCAATTCGGCATATTCGATATGCATCGGGCCGACATGGTGGTTTTCGGCCGGTCCGCCAACCCCGTTGATCCCGATCGCGAGTACCACGTTGTTATCCACCGCTTTTTGCAAGGCACGGCGCACGCGCACATCGTCAAAGGGCGGGTTGTTGACGTTGGTCCGGCAAACGATGGTCGCACCGGTGTTGATAGAGGTGGTATCCCAGTCGCCAATCGCCGCAATCTGGTCGAGCATCTCGGGCTTGGCCTCGTAAATGGCGTTGACATCACCCGATTCCATCGCCGAAATCGTAGCGTTGGAGTCGGTGCCATAATCGGTAAACACAATCGCATCCAGCGGCGCGTCACCCTTCCAGTAACCGGCGCGGCGTTCCAGTCGCGCACCCACCCCGGGTTCCCATTGGGTGATGTTATAGGGGCCGGTGCCGATATTGGCCTGCGCCAGCAGATCACCGCCCGCGTCATAGGACGGGTGCACAATCGCAGCGGGATAGTCGGCAAAGCCCGGAATGATGGTGATATCCGAGGTTTCGGTGCTTAGCACCACGGTGTGGTCATCCACCACGGTAATCGCGCCCTCGCGCGCCATGTTGGTTTCGGGGTCGATCAGCGAGTTCATCCGACCGGCCATCGAATTGCCCTCGACGTCTTTTTCACACCAGCGCGCAATGTTGAACGCCACATCCGACGCGGTAAAATCGTCGCCATTCGACCATTTGATACCGGGGCGCACATGCAGGGTAAACTGCGTGGCGTCGTCATTGGCCTCCCAGCTTTCGAGCAACTGCCCGCTAAAGGTAAAATCGGTTTCCCAGCGCACCAGATATTCCAGCGATCCGCGCGCCACATTGCCCATTTCGGACCAGTCAAAGGTGCGCGGGTCTTTGTTTTCCTTGATTTCCATAGCGATATTCAGAACACCGCCCATTTTCATACCGTTATGCGAGGCCGCAATTGCCGGGGCGCTAAGCCCGATCGCACCATAGGCAGCCGCCGCACTGGCCCCCAGAATAGAGGCGCGCGAAATGAATTCGCGCCGGTTCATGGTGCCTTCTCTTACTTCGTCCGCATACATGCCAATGGCCGGATGCTGTCTTTTAGTGCGTTTCGTCATGCTTTTCTCCCCGGGGAATTATCCCTGCATTTGCAGGTTGTGTCGTGACATCAGACCTCATCAAACCACGTTCGCAAGGCATAGTCACGCCGTTTTGCATCACGAAAACGACATTATTTGTCGTTTTTCGACATCCGGCCACGCCGGAGCGACAAAAACTCAGGCAAGCGAGGCGGCAAATTCGACGATACGCCGGCAACCTTCGACTAACCTGTCACGGGGCAGCGCAAAGCACAGCCGCACCGTGCCGGCGGTCGAGGGGCCAAAGGCCGCGCCGTCCAGCACCGAAACGCCGCAAGCCTCGAACAGGGCCTGACTGAATGCGCCGCCGCTTAGGCCGGTCTGGCTTACATCCAGTATCAAAAACATGCCCGCCCGGGGTGGCGCACAGCGAATCCCCGGGGCCGATTGCAACGCAGCCAGCGCCATATCGCGCCTTTCCTGAAAGGCGTCGCGCATGGCCGTAACCTCGGGCAGGTCGGTTTCCAGCGCAAAGGCCGCGGCCTGCTGCACAAAGCCGGGCAAACCATAGGTCGAACAAAGCGCAAGGTTTTCGACCGCATCCACAAGCGCACGCGGCCCGACCAGCCAACCGGCGCGCCAGCCGGTCATGGCATGGGATTTGGACAGGCTGCCAAGGCTGACGGCGCGCTCCTCCATACCCGGCAGGGCGGCGATGGGGTGATGCTCGCCATCAAACACCAGATCGGCGTAAACCTCGTCGGCAATCACCCACAGGTCGTTTTCAACCGCCAGCGTCGCGATAACCGACAGATCGTCAGGCGGCAGGCTGACTCCGGTCGGGTTGACCGGATTGGCAAAGGCAATCGCGCGGGTGCGCGGGGTGATGGCGGCGCGAAGGGCATCCAGATCGGGGCGATAGCCGTTATGCGCGGGGCACGGCACCGGTACCAGGGTTGCACCGGGCGCGCGCAGGGTGGCCTCGTAAGTGACATACATCGGTTCCAGCACCACCACCTCGTCCCCCGGAGACAGGATTACCTGCGCGGTATTGAACAGCGCGTTTTGCGCCCCCGCACACACCACCACATTTTGCGCCGTGACCGGTACGCGGGTGCGCGCCGCGTGGCGCCTGGCGATGACGCGGCGCAACCGGTCCTGACCGACGACCTCGACGTAATGGGTATCACCGGCACGCATTGCCTTGATACAGGCATCGATGATCGGCGCGGGCGTATCGAATTCGGAATCCCCGACGCTCATGATGATCACATCCTCGCCCGCATCGAGCGCCGCGGCGGCGCGCACATGGATATCCCACGCCCTTGATCCGTCATTATGCAACCGTTTGGTAATATCCGAAAACCGCATCTGTACCCCCGCTGGCCCGCGCCCATTGGCATAGATTCGGCGCGTTTTGACAAGGCCCTAGGGCGTAGACCTATAAACCACAAGCCACCAGTTTGTCGGATTTTCGTTCTGACCAGGCGCAAGGCCGCAGGAATAGTGGTTCTATTTCTAGGCCTTGCAACGCAGTCAGGGCGAAAATCCGACAAACCCGAAGGGCGCGATCCTCGCTTCATCTCAATGGCCCGGGGCGCTTGCAAAGGGGGCCACCCTGTGCTGCGCGCCCCAACCCATTGATATTTCGCGAGGATCGCGCTGGTGGCCTGCGGTTTATGGGTCTACGCCCTAGCCCTGCGCAAGCAACCAGTCGAAAACCGCCTGTTTGTTGCGGGTGGTCTGGCGGCCTGCATGGTGGCGCAGGTAATAGGTGCTGCTTAGGGCAAGCGGGGGCGCAAACACCTGTTTCAGCGCGCCGCTTTGCAGGTATTTGTCGATAAAGGGCCGCCGACCCAGAATCACACCATCGCCGCGCAGCGCCGCATCAATGGCAAATAGCGAGCTGTCCACGGTCAGCCCGTGCGGCAAGGTCACCGTGCCGGTGTGATGGGTTTTGAACCAGCGGTGCCAGTCGTTCTCATAGCCAAGGATATGAATAAGGTTGCACGCCAGCAGGTCTTGGGGGCGGCGCACCCCCTGCCCTGCCAGAAATCCGGCCGAGGCAACCGGCAAAATCTGCGCATCAAACAGCGGGCGCATCAGCGGGGTTTCGCTGTTTTGCGGCGCAACCAGCACTTCGAAATCGGTGCTGGGTTGCTGGTTTGGCAGGGGTTCATAGTCAAGCGTGCGGATATGCAGATCAATGTGCGAAAACGCCCTGCGAAACGCGTCGATCCGGGGGGCCAGCCACAAGGTTGCCACCATCGACGAACAGCGGATGCTGACCGACTGGTCGGGCCGGTCGGGGAACAGTTGGTCGGTGATGGTATCCAGCCGGTCCAGCGCCTCTTGCACGGCGCTTAGATAGGTGCGCCCGACACTGGTCAGAGAGATCCGCCGGTGGTGACGGTGGAATAGCGGCGCACCCAGATAGGCCTCTAACGCGCGCATCTGCTGGCTGACCGCCGCCTGACTGATGTTCAGTTCCTCGGCCGCCAGCGAAAAGCTGAGCCGCCGCGCGGCGGCTTCGAAGGTTCGGAGCGAATTCAGTCGGGGGCGGCGCATGGCGGGCCTTTGCATTAGATTACCTTATGGATAGTCACAATTAAAATGGTTTGAAGCAAGGGGGAATTTGCACCTATTCTTGGCCAACGCCCATGCAAACAAAGGAATACCCATGTCTGTGTCACTGCCAGATTCCGCCCGCATCGTCATTGTCGGAGGTGGTGCCATCGGAACCGCCATTGCCTATAACCTGTTAAAACAAGGCGCCAAAGACGTCGTTTTGCTGGAAAAAACCAAGTTGACCGAAGGGGCCACATGGCACGCGGCGGGGTTGGTCGGGCAGTTGCGCTCGCAACAGAACCTGATGGCGCTGATGCGCGATTCGGTGGCGGTGTTTGACCAGCTTTTGGCCGATACCGGACAGGATCCGAGCTGGCGCAAGGTCGGGTCGTTGCGCCTTGCGGGCAGTGCGGATCGCTGGGCCGAGATGCGCAAGGCCCATGGCGGCGCGGGGGTTCTGAGGCTGGAATCGTCGCTGTTGACCCCGGCCGAGGCCAAGGCCCTGTTTCCGCTGATCGACGAGCGCAATCTGGTTGGCGCGGCGTTTATTCCCTCGGACGGCTATATCGACCCCAATTCCCTGACGCAGGCCTTTGCCAAGGGTATTCGCCAAAGGGGCGGGCGGATATTCGAGGGGGTGCAGGTCACCGGCCTGACCCGCAAGGGGCGGCGCATCACCCATGTGGAGACCGATCAGGGCCGGATCGAGGTTGAAACCGTGGTCAATGCGGCCGGCCTTTGGGCGCGCCAACTGGGCTGGATGGCCGGGGTAGACCTGCCCGCAGGCATCGTGGAACACCAGTATTTTGTCACCGAAAAGACCTCGGAAATTCCGCCCGACCTGCCCGCACTTCGTGATCCGGACGGGGATTATTACCTTAAACCCGAACCCGGCGCCTTTGCCATTGGCGGCTGGGAACGGGGCACCAAACCGGTCAACCCGTCGCGCGGCTTTCCGATGGATCATGCCCGCCACCTCTTCGACGCCAATCTTGACCGGCTGGAGCAGTTCCTTGAACCGGCCATGCAGCGCCTGCCGATTCTGGAGCGGCTGGGCATTCGCACCATTATCAACGGCCCGATCCCGATTTCGCCCGATGGCGAACCGGTCATGGGGCCGGTGCCCGGGCTGGACAATTTCTTTGCCGCGATTGCCTTTACCGCCGGAATTGCCGCTTCGGGCGGGGCCGGTGTGGCAATGGCCAACTGGATTTTACACGGTGATCCGGGCCGCGACCTGTGGACCTTTGACATTCGCCGATTTGGCCCGCTACACGCCGCGCCCTCCTTTTTGCATGACCGCGCCGTCGAATCCTATTCGCGCTATTACAAAGTGCATTATCCGGGCGGCGAAATGGACAGCGCGCGCGGGGTGCGGCGCTCGCCGCTTTACGGGGTGCTGGGCAGGCAGGGCGCGCAGTTCGGCTCTAAATTCGGGTGGGAGCGCGCCAACTGGTTCGGCCCCGCCCTGCCCGGCAATTTCGAGCGCAAAGGCGAGGCCGAAACCACCGGGGCCGAACATCGGGCGGCGCGCGAAGCGGTGGTGCTGTTCGACCAGACCTCTTTTTCCAAGTTCGAGATCAGCGGCGCGGATGCCTGCACCTTTTTGCAGTATCTGGCCGTGGCCAATCTGGATAAACCGGTGGGGGGCGGCACCTATACGCAGCTATGCAATGCGCGCGGCGGCATAGAGGCCGACGTGACCTTTATTCGCCGCGCCAAAGACCGGTTCTGGATGATTACCGGCTCGGGCAACGGGGTGCGCGACGCGGGTTGGGTGCGGGCACAAATGCTGGATTACCGGGCGCAGGGGGCCGATTTGCATCTACAAGAGATCACCTCGGCTTACGGGGTGATCAACGTGGCCGGTCCGCTGGCCCGCTCGGTGCTGGCCAAGGTTTGCGACAGCGATCTGGGCAACGCGGCATTTCCGTTCATGACCGCGCAGGATATCCGCATCAGCCACGCGCCCGCCACCGCCTATCGGATCACCTATATCGGCGAGCTGGGCTGGGAGCTGTATATCCCGATGGAATACATGGCCTATGCCTATGATACCCTGATGAAGGCCGGCGCGGAACACGGCATTCGCAATGCCGGATACCGGGCGATCGACAGCCTGCGGCTGGAAAAGCGTTATCTGGCATGGGGGGCGGATATCACGCCGGATTATACCCCGCTGGAGGCCGGACTCGGCTTTGTGATCGACTGGGAAAAGGGGGATTTTCTGGGGCGCGATGCGCTGGACGCCATGCGCAAGGCAGGGGTGACACGACGGCTGGCCTGTCTGGCCTTGGATGCGCCACTGCCGGTTTATGGCGGCGAGGTGGTGCGGGTGAATGGTAAGGCCATCGCCCAGACCACCAGCGGCGGATACGGCTATAGCGTCGAAAAATCGCTGGTACTGGCCTATCTGCCAACCGACCTGCCCAATGATGCGCTGATAGAGGTTGACAGCTTTGGCCAGCGCAGCCCCGCAACCTGCGTTACCGGTTCTGCCTATGATCCTAAACGGTTGAAAATTCTAGCCTGAGCGCGAATGAATTGCAGCATGGGGGTAACATCAGGCCGCCAACCAAACCACTAAACCGGTTTAGTAGTTTGGTTTCTAACAATGTATTACTATTTATTTTCATCATATTAGAGCGCTGTATTAAAGTAATTACTCTGCCCGCTGCACCCATAACTGCGCCACACTGTCTGCCGCCTACCCCTCCTTAATCCTCCCTTCTATTGACCTGAACCGCGCCCCATGGGAAGGAAAGGTCAGAACCGACCTTCAGGAGACCGTTATGACCACCCTAGACAGCAGCTTTGTACGCGCCCAGTTCCCGGCTTTTGACGAACCGACCCTGCAAGGGCAGGCGTTTTTCGAGAATGCCGGGGGCAGTTATACCGCCACGCAGGTGATTGAGCGGCTGACCCGTTATTACCACCAGCTCAAGGTGCAGCCCTATGCGCCCTACAAGGCGTCGCAACTGGCCGGTGCCGAAATGGACGAGGCCCGCACCCGCCTTGCCGCCCTTTTGAATGTCGGCGTTGACGAGCTTAGCTTTGGCCCCTCGACCACGCAAAACACCTATGTGCTGGCGCAGGCATTCGGGCAAATGCTGGGCGCGGGCGATACGGTGATTGTCACCAATCAGGACCACGAGGCCAATTCCGGCCCGTGGCGGCGGCTGGCAGAGCGTGGCATCACGGTGCGCGAATGGCAGGTTGACCCGCAGACCGGCCAACTGGACCCGGCCAAACTGGCAAACCTGCTTGACGATACGGTGAAACTGGTCAGCTTTCCGCATTGCTCCAATATTGTGGGCGCGGTAAATCCGGTGGCGCAAATCTGTGACATGGTGCATGAAACCGGTGCTGTGGCTTGCGTTGATGGCGTATCGCACGCGCCCCACGGCCTGCCCGACATTGACGCGCTGCACGCCGATATCTATCTGTTTTCGTCCTATAAAACCTACGGCCCGCATCAGGGAATCATGTTTGTTCGCGCCGAACTGGCCGACCGGCTGCCCAATCAGGGCCACTACTTTAACGCCGGTTCGCGGGTCAAACGCTTTACCCCCGCCGGACCGGACCACGCACAGATTGCCGCCAGCGCTGGTATGGCCGATTACATCGACGCGCTGCACGCGCACCATTTTTCCGCTGAACCGGACCCCGCAGCGCGCGCCCGTGCGGTAGCCAACCTGCAACGCACCCACGAAACCGCCCTGCTGGCGCCGCTGCTGGACTATCTGCGCGGGCGCAATGATATCCGCATTCTGGGCGCGGACCGGGTGGAAAGCCGCGTGCCGACCGTGGCGCTTCAGGCCAGCAAGCGCGGCGAAGATCTGGCCGCGGCGCTGGCGGGTCACGGGATTATGGCGGGCGGTGGCGATTTTTACGCAGTGCGGTTGCTGGAAGCCCTGGGGGTTGACCCTGCGCACGGGGCGCTCCGGCTGTCTTTTGTGCATTACACCACCGCCAATGAGGTGGAAAAATGTATCCGCGCCCTAGATCAGGTTTTGTGATTCGGGAAAAAGGCGTTAACGTGGTCCGGTAAGGGGGTGCGTTATGGAAATATTCACAACTACCAACGGACAAAAGGACCTGCCGCGCTGGTTTGCGGCGACCTTTGGCATTATGACCCAATTCCGCCGCGGCTCGGTCGAGTTCGCCCTGCCCGACGGGCGGGTCTTTCTGGCCAAAGGGCCGGAGCCGGGGCCGCACGGGCGGGTGATCGTCAACAATACCCAGATGTTCGCGCGGATCATGCGCGAGGGCAAGCTGGGCTTTGCCGAATGCTATCTGGATGGCTGGTTTGACAGCCCCGATCTGCAAACGCTGCTGGACGCCATCTATCTGAATAATAACGAGGTCACGCCCTCGCTGACCGTGGCGGCCATGGCGCGCAACTATGAACGGCTGCGCCACTGGCTGCGCTCCAATTCCAAAAGCCGCGCGCGCAAGAATATCTCGTACCATTATGATCTGGGCAATGATTTTTACGGGTTATGGCTGGATGAAAGCATGACCTATTCTTCGGCGCTGTTCGAAACCGGCGCCGAGTCGCTGGAACAGGCGCAAGAGGCGAAATATGCCTCTATGTGCGAAATGATCGGGATAAAACAGGGCGACAGCGTGCTGGAAATCGGCTGTGGCTGGGGCGGGTTTGCCCAATATGCGGCGCAGGTGCGCGGGGCCAAGGTTACCGGCTTGACAATCTCGCAGGAACAATGCGATTTCGCCAAAAAACGCATGTTCAAAGCCGGGCTGAACGAACGGGTCGAAATCGTGATGCGCGATTATCGCGATGAACGCGGCCGCTATGACGGGATCGCCTCTATCGAGATGTTCGAAGCCGTGGGCGAGAAATACTGGCCAACCTATTTCGACACTGTGCGCGAGCGCCTGAAAGCCGGCAAACGCGCCGCCTTGCAGATTATCACCATCGACGAGGCACTGTTTGACGGGTATCGCAAGCAGGTGGATTTTATCCAGAAATACATCTTTCCCGGCGGCATGCTACCAAGCCGCACCGCGCTGGAAAGCGAGGTCGAAAATGGCGGGTTGCGCCTGACCGGCTCCAGGGAATTTGGCAAAAGCTATTCAAAAACCCTGCGGATCTGGTACGAGGCGTTTAACCGGCAATGGAACCGGATAGAGCAGATGGGGTTTGAAGCGCGGTTCAAGCGCATGTGGGATTTCTACCTTACCTCTTGCG
>JALXER010000300.1 GCA_027069385.1 Paracoccaceae bacterium | reverse complement strand
CGGCCTACCTATCAATTCGGGGCAGTTTCCCAGCAGTGGCGAATGACCAGCGCGTAATTGATGCCGCGTCGGCCCGCAAGAAGGAGCTGGCAGCATGAGCGACGCAAAGCAAATCCTAGCCGATTTAACCGCATGGAGAACGCCCAAAAGGCAACCCTTCGCGGCCCGCAATACTCCGAGATTTACAAGGCAGTTGCCGAGGCGCACCGCGTGTCAATTGATCACGTCAGGGGCTTGGTTGCACTGGATACTGTGACGCTGGGGGCGGGGTGATGGCTACAAAGATAATCAGGGAGCCTATTCACATCGAAGCGCTGGCCGAGTTGCTGCGCGGCAGGAAGCTACCAATAACGGTGACTTGGGTGGCCGGCGCATCCAGATCAGGGCAGCAGAACAGGTTATCGCATCGCTGGTATTCTGATATATCACGCCAGCTTGGGGATCAGACCGTTGAAGAGGTTCGCGGCGAATGCAAACTTCGCTTCGGCGTTCCAATCCTGCGACGTGATAATTTGGATTTTATGGCGACATACGATCGCGTGTTAAAGCCGATTGGATACTCCGAGAAACTGGCCGCAATCATATCGTTTGATTTGCCAGTAACGCGATTGCTGACAGTCAAGCAAATGACAGAATACATGGATTCTGTTCAGCGGGAATATACACAGCAAGGCGTTCGCCTTACCGATCCAGATGCCATGAAATACGAACAGGAGTTCGGGGCACCAGCGCTTCATTTGGTTCATGGTGATGGCCAATGACCGGTAAGGAATACATGGCAGCCGTCGCGTTATTGCCGTGCTGCGTCTGCGATAAATTCGGGATGCAGCAGGCCAGCCGGACGCAAGTGCACCACTGCTTCCACGGTCGGTTCTCAAGCAAAAAGGCCAGCGATTTTGACACGATACCGCTGTGCGAGGGGCACCACCAAGGAATGATCGACGTTAGCAAGTTGGCGATCCACCGCGAGAAAAAAACATGGCTCGAACACTACGGGCCTGACACCGGATACATCGAGCAAACGACACGGAAGGCGCTGCTATGACCCGCAAGTATGACCGCTTCCCACCACTAGCGCCTCAAGAACCGGACGAACGCCATGCAACGTGGCGCGAAATGGCGCTGGCAATCGTTGCTGGGGCAATATGGGCCGGATTGGCGGGTGCCGTGGTTTTGTTTGGAGCGTTCATCGCGCTGCAAATCCTCGGCCTGATCGCAGCACTGATATTTTGAAAGGAAAAGCACATGAACAACTTTGAACAACAAGTAAAACTTGCCGCGTTGCTACCTGAAATAGCCCGGAAAATTGACCAGATGATAGCGGATGCCGGGCTGCCACGCCAACCGTGGAGCCTTTACACTTGGGGTGGGAATCGCTGCCAGTATATCGGCAACGCGCCACGCGATGACGTAAAGCAAGCCATGCGGGAAACCCTTGACCGCTGGGACGAACCAGAAGGCCCGCCGCCATCGAGGTTCCAATCATGACCCGCAAACAAACACCCCCAACGCCTGACCACGTCACCACCCCGCCCACCTGTGCGGAAACTGCTCGCGTGACTGGTCCGCTTGCCGGTGGGTCTGCCGATGTGCAGCCCACCGGCCCTTTACAACAACCGGCGGACCCTCCCACCGCCACGGGGGCGCGCCCTCACGGAACCGTTGCGCGCCCCCGAAAGACGTTCGATTGCCCAAAGTGGCCAGACTGCGCCTGCCCTGACGGCGCCGTGCGCCACGATTGCCCAGCATTTCAGGCGCTGGTTGCCAGCAGGTTTCCGCCACTGTCCCAGCCGGAGTCTGATGAACGGATCCCGACTTGGAGCGAAGCGGCACCAGCCGTCGCGTTCGGCATCGCAATCACCCTGATTATCGGCGGCGGCATATTCGTTGCCGCGCAGGTTATCGGCCTGATTATCGGCCTGCTACAATTGCCCATTTGAAAGGATAGCAAAGTGATCAATTTCGGCCCTGACAATCCGCTTACAAACAAGATCATTTCCGCTTGCCAGCGCGTTCCGGCACCAGATTGCATCGGCGTGATCTGCCACAGGGCAGGCACCGGCGCAATGGCCACCGAGGCCATCGTTTCAGACCTGATCGGACAAGGTGTGATCATGAAAAATCGCGGCAGATATGAGGTGAAGGAATGAACCTCGCCCTGCCCTTCGACTTTGCCGCACAACCCGCCCAAAGCCGCACAGAACTGCCATTAATCGTTGACAGCTTTGCAGGCGGTGGCGGGGCCAGCACCGGCATTGAAATGGCACTTGGGCGTCCGGTGGATGTGGCGATCAACCACGATCCGGTTGCGCTACAAATGCACCAGGCGAACCACCCAACCACACGCCACCTGACCACCAGCGTTTATGCCGTCGATCCGCGCGACCTGCCAAAGCCAGGTCAAAAGGTCGGGCTGATGTGGTTTAGCCCGGACTGCAAACATCACAGCAAGGCCAAGGGCGGCAAACCGCTGGATAGCAACATCCGCGATCTGGCATGGGTGGTTATTCACCATGCCGAACTGGTGCGCCCTGACGTGATCATGCTGGAAAACGTCGAGGAATTCGAGGATTGGGGGCCGCTGACTGCTGACCGCAAGCCTGATCTGGACCGCAAGGGCGAGACCTTTAACAAATGGGTCGGCAAACTGCGCCGCCTTGGATACAAAGTGCAGTGGTTCCAGTTGCGTGCCTGTGACTATGGCGCGCCAACCATTCGCAAACGCCTGTTTATGGTGGCGCGATGTGACGGCCGGCCAATTGTAAAACCGGCACCGACACACGGCGACCCAAACAGCGATGCGGTGAAATCCGGACACCTGAAACCGTGGCGCACAGCGGCGGACATCATTGATTGGTCAATCCCCTGCCCGTCGATTTTTGACACATCCGAACAGATCAAGGAAAAATACGGCATCAGATCAATCCGCCCGCTGGCCGATAACACCCTGCGCAGGGTCGCGCGCGGCATCATGCGCTATGTGGTTGAGGCAAAAGACCCGTTCTTTGTGACCTACGGCCAGCATGGAGGCGCGGTGCGCAGCGGGCATGATCCGGTGCATACCATCACGGCCAGCCTGAAAGATCAGAACCAGATCGTGGCGCCGTCAATGGTTCAGGTTGGATATGGTGAGCGCGATGGACAAAAACCAAGATCACTAGATATTCATGCACCAATTGGAACAATGGTGGCAGGTGGCGGTAAACACGCTCTGGTTTCGGCCTTCTTGGCCCAACACAACGGCGGGCCACGCATGGAAAACAACGCAGGGCGCCCCGCGACTGACCCGCTATCAACCCTCACCACACGCGGCACCCAGCAGAATATTGTCGCCGCCCACTTGATGAACATGCACGGCACAACCCGCAGCGCCCGCGATGCCAGATGGCCCGTGACCTCGATTTGTGCAGGCGGCACCCACGCCGGATTGGTGGCGGCATTCCTGACCAAATACTACGGTCAAGGCGACGGGCAGAGTTGCGATGAACCCCTGCACACCCTGACAACCAAAGACCGGTTTGGGCTGGTAACCGTCAACATCCACGGCCAGACATATGCGATCACCGACATCGGCATGCGCATGCTGACCCCGCGCGAACAATTCCGCGCCCAAGGCTTCCCCGACAGCTACATCATCGATCGAGGCGCTGACGGGCGGGTGATGCCAAAAACACAGCAGACACACAAATGCGGCAACAGCGTCAGCCCGAACGTGGCAGCGGCACTTGTGGCAGCAAATTGTGCGCATTTGAAAACGAGGTGAAAGAATGACCAACATTTCATGGACGACTGAAACGTGGAACCCGATTGTCGGCTGCTCAATCGACACCAAAGGCTGCACGAATTGCTATGCCATGCGGCAGGCGTGGCGGTTCTCGCACAACCCCGCAACGCCGCAGTATCACGGCACCGCGAAGCTGGTGAACGGCAATCCGGTATGGACCGGCAAGG
>JALXER010000299.1 GCA_027069385.1 Paracoccaceae bacterium | reverse complement strand
CGGGTCTCCAGTTCGGCCAGCGATGTCTCGGATTTACGCGCTTCGATTTCCTCGAGCTTGTAAGCTTTGATTTTGTCCAGAATATCCATGGGTTTGTTTAACGCGGTTTTACGGGAAAATACAATAACCAAGCATGGCGGGGTTGCCGCATGCGCCAAAAACCGGGCGCTCCCGCCTGAAACGGCCGTTGCCCGCAGGGCAGCCCGGCCCAAACGGAAGCCGTGTTTGCGCAAGCAAACGCGGCTGGAGTGCGGGAGCGCTACGACAAGGGGGGAGGTTTCCGAGTAATAAGCCCGGTATATTTTTAGGTTTTGGAGAAGTGCAGTTGTCGGATAGTGAACAGGCGCATAACGGCCTTGATCACCGCGGCTCGGCAACTTCAAGAATGGAATAACCATTGACTACGCGCATCGAACCACGGATGCTTTTGCAGATATGCGCCAGTGCGGCAGGGTTGATGGACCTTGAACCCGGGTTGGCGGGATTGCAACCAAAGGAAACACGATGTCCGATACCCCCCCGTATGAGCCGCCCGAAGTCTGGAAATGGGAAACGCCAAGCGGGGGCAAGTTTGCCAGTATCAACCGCCCCGTTGCCGGTGCGACCCATGATCAGGCGTTGCCGGTGGGCCGTCATCCGCACCAGCTTTACTCGCTGGCCACGCCCAACGGGGTCAAGGTGACGATCATGTTTGAAGAGCTGCTTGCCGCGGGGTTTGAAGGGGCGGAATATGATGCACATCTGATCCGGATCAATGACGGAGACCAGTTTGGCAGCGGGTTTGTAGCGCTCAATCCGAACTCCAAAATTCCGGCGCTGCTGGATCGGGAAACCGGCAGTCGGGTGTTCGAGAGCGGCTCTATCCTGCTGTATCTGGCCGAGAAGTTCGGGGCGTTTTTACCCGCCGGAGTCGCGCGAACCGAATGCCTGAACTGGTTGTTCTGGCAGATGGGCAGCGCACCGTATCTGGGGGGCGGATTCGGGCATTTTTACAGCTATGCGCCGGAAAAGATTGAGTATTGCATTGACCGCTTTGCGATGGAAACCAAACGGCAGATGGATGTGCTGGACCGGCAATTGGCGGATAAGCGCTATATCTGTGGTGAGGAATTTACCATCGCCGATATGGCGATCTGGCCCTGGTACGGGGGCGTGGCGCTGAATGCGGTTTATGGTGCGGCAAAGTTTCTGGATACGGCGTCTTATACCCATCTGATGCGCTGGGCCAACGACATTGCAAAACGTCCGGCGGTAATACGCGGCAAAATGGTCAATCGAACCTGGGGGGAGTTGGGCGAGCAGTTGCACGAACGTCACGATGCGTCCGATTTCGCGGATAAGACTCAGGACAAGGTCGAGGCATCCAAAGCATAGCGGTAATGCTGCGTTTGTCGTATTCGCCTCGGGCCTCCGGTCTCTTCGGGGAGCCGCAAGCGGCCCCCCTCATCAACCGGGCATGGGGCAAGCCCCATGCGGGGGCGTTCACGCCCCCCTTGCCCGTAAACGGGCAGTTCCCCCCTGAGAGTATTTATGAAAAATGGAAGGTATTGTCGCCTCACGCATGTGACGGGGGTACGGGGGCTGGCCCCCGGGGCCGACTGAAGGTCGGCCCGGCCCAAAGGGAAGCTGTTGGCTGGCTTTAGCCAGTCAATAGCTGGACTGCGGGAGCGCTACGGGGCTGGTTTTTACGGGGGGTGTTGGGTAGATTGGTGTTTAGCAAGGCTAGGTGAAAGGCGAAATCATGCGTTTTCGGGGTGTTCGGAGCAGTCGTAATATCGAGGATCGGCGGCGTGGTGGCGCGCGCGGCGGGCGCGCTCGATTGGGCGGCATTGGGTTGCTGGTCGTCCTGGCCATCGGGTATTTTGCCGGTGTGGATATCACGCCTTTATTGCAGCAGGGCAGCATTCCCGCGCAGGGCAATGACGCGCCACTGAACGCCAATGAACGGGCCGCAGGAGAGTTTGCATCGCACGTTCTTGCCACTACCGAAACCGTCTGGCAGGATGTGTTTTCCAGCCAGCTTGGCCGCGACTACACCCCGCCGGTGCTGGTGCTGTTTTCCGGCCAGACCGCCAGCGCTTGTGGCGGCGCTTCGGGGGCTACGGGGCCGTTTTACTGCCCATCGGACAACAAGGCCTATCTGGACACGGATTTCTTTGCCACCATGGCGCAACGCCTTGGGGCGCGCGGCGATTTCGCCTCGGCCTATGTGATCGCGCACGAGGTGTCGCATCATGTGCAATACCTGCTGGGCATCCTTGGCGAGGTCCACCAGTTGCGCGCGCAGGTCAGCGAGGCAGAGGCCAACGCCCTGACCGTGCGCCTTGAACTGCAGGCCGATTGTTTTTCCGGAGTCTGGGCCAGCCATGTCCAGGGCCTGCTCGACCCCGGCGATATCGAAGAAGCGCTGAACGCCGCGCGCATGATCGGCGATGACCGCCTGCAACGCCAGGCCGGGCGCATTCCGCAACCCCATACCTTTACCCATGGCACCTCCGAACAACGCGCGCGCTGGTTTGGTATCGGCTATGAAAGTGGCGATATGGGGCAATGTGATACGTTTAACGCCGACAATCTATAAGGGTTTGCCCGTGATGTCCGTGTTGAACACTCAATCCGCTTACATCATTTTGGTGATTCTAATGATCTCCTACTTGATTATGAAAGGGTGCAGGGTTATGGCGAGGCAGGAAAAATCACAAAAGGCAATCCTGTCAAACACCTTGAAGGTACGGGCATTGACTATGATGATCCCGATCAGTCTCCTGCTGCTCAAGGCGGTGTACTATGCGATCAACGGTTATAGTGGTGCGCTGGAATTCGGGCTGGTTGGTCTGATGTGGCTGGCTGCAGTCGCACTGATTGAAAACCGACGGCGCGCCTTGCGCGGCCACAGGTTCATCGCCCTGCCATTGGCTCGATTTGCCGGCATGATCGCGTCCGGTCTGGTGGGAGTTTCGTTGCTTTATGGGTATTAAATTCCAACGGCAATGCCACTGATCTGGATTCCGGGTATTCTTCTGGGACTGTTTTTCTGGCAATCCATGGGGCGGTTGGTTGAGCGTCTGAAACCATCGTAGCCAGTTAATTCCCGATCGCAAGGATCGGCGGAGCTGATGCAAAAGCCACGGAAGTATAGATGGGCCCTTGCCCTGCTGGATTTGGGAGGGTAAAGGCAGGAAATCGAATAGGTTGTTGATCCGGATGCTGGTGGCAATCGTTGTTGGCGGGTTCCCGAATTTGACCTACACTGCGGAGGGTCTCGGGTTTGATCAAGCCGCCGCCGAACGAACAGGTCCAGACAGTCAATGCTGCATTGCAAAATATGCCCGCCTTGGGTAAGAGAGGCTGACCTGTCACCCAACGCAAAGGTTCCGTGATGAAAACTTCGCTAAAATCCTGATCACCATTCGCATTAAGCGGGCGATAATCGCATGGGCGGCGAATATTGTGCCGGGCTTCCGGCGGTGCTATGATTTGGCGTAGTTGGTTGGCCGCTTTGTGCTTTGAATCGCAGCATTTGCGGACGGAAGGACCTGTGGCCACACTTGCATAATATCAGGCTTTCGGCCAATCTAATCGGGCATTCTGTCAGTTAAAGGGATTTTCCATGTTGTCCAAGTTGCTATCAGCCATGAACAGCCAACTATCCTTTATCGCCTTGATGGTGATCTTCGGGTTTTATGCGGTATTTGTTGGTTAACCCAGATGAATACCACTCCAAATTCGCGCGATGATCTGCTCTCCCAAACCCTGAAAATGCGGGCGGCTACTATGCTGTTTCCAACAGGGATTCTGCTGCTAAAAGCGCTATATTATGGCATAAACGGGTATGACAGTGGTGGCACGGGCCTGCCTGCGAGCAGTGCAGTATTTTTGTTGATTGCAGCCATGTGGTTAGCGGCTATCGGGCTGGTGGAGAACCGGCGGCGGCAATTGCGCAGGCAAAAATATGTGAACATT
>JALXER010000298.1:514-12977 GCA_027069385.1 Paracoccaceae bacterium | reverse complement strand
CGTACCCATTCGCAGCGCCAAGGATGGCGGCATCCGGATTGCGCGGGTGTTCCGGCAATTGGCACCGGCCTATGCGCTGTTTACCGCGGTGCTGGCCCTGCTGCTGGTCCTTGCCGGAGACCGCATATTCACCGCCGTTTGCCATGCAATGTCGGTGATTTCGACCAGCGGTATTTCACCGGGCCACGGGCTGGAGGGGGCAGGGGCCGGACGGCTGGGCGAGGGCTTTATCGCGCTGTTCCTGATCCTTGCGGTTTCATCCCGTTTCATGGTGCTGGACCAGTTCACAAGCACCCTGCGCGGATTGCCCCGAAATCCCGAGTTTCGCCTGATGGCCATTGCGGTGCTGTCGGTCAGCGCCATTCTGTTCCTGCGTCACGGCTTTGCCAGTTTCGACACCGAAGGGATGCGCGATTTCGTTCCGGGAACGCGGGCGATATGGGGCAGCTTTTTTACCGCGCTTTCCTTTATCACCACCACCGGTTTTGAATCGATGGACTGGCTGCAGGCGCGCGAATGGGCGGGGCTGTATTCGCCCTCGGTTATTCTGCTGGGGCTGGCGGTGATGGGCGGCGGGGTGGCGACCACGGCGGGCGGGCTAAAGCTGCTGCGGGTCTATGCGCTGTATCGGCATTCGGTCCGCGAGCTGGGGCGCCTGATGCACCCGAGCAGCGTCGGGCGCACCGGCCTGACCAATCGGCGGTTTCGCCAGCAGGGCGCGGTGCTGGCATGGGTGTTTCTGATGTTGTTCCTGTTTGGCGCCGCCGTTTCGGCCATCGCACTGACGCTGGCGGGGGCCGGATTTGAACAGGCGCTGGCGCTGGCCATTGCCAGCCTGACCAATACCGGCCCGATCCTGTCGGCCATGGGCGACCCGTCGCTAACCTATTCGGGGTTGAATGACACCATGCTGGGCATTCTTTCGGCCACGATGGTGCTGGGCAGGGTAGAGACGCTGGCCCTGATCGCGCTGCTTAACCCGGACTATTGGCGCTAAATTCGCATAATTGTTACAAAAAAACCCAAGTAAGGGCTGGAAAACCGGCCCGAATATCCCCATTATAGAGCCAATAACAACCAACGACCCCGCAAAGCGGGGCATTATAAAACTGAAGGCTGAAAAAAATGGCTGCCGATAAGCAAAATCTTCAAGACGCATTCCTGAACAATGTGCGCAAGGCGAAAAACCCGGTTACCGTGTTTCTGGTAAACGGGGTGAAACTGCAAGGTGTGATCACCTGGTTCGATAATTTCTGCGTGCTGCTGCGCCGTGACGGTGCCTCGCAACTGGTGTACAAACACGCGATTTCCACCATCATGCCCGCGCAACCGGTGGACCTGTATAGCCCCGAGGAAACCGCCTAGTTGGGCGACACTCCGCTAACACTGGTTCTGCATCCCGATATTCACAAGCGTGATCAGCGCCGCGCCCCCGCACGCGCGCTGGCCGAAGCCGTGAGCCTGACCGAAGCCCTGTCGCTGGAGGTATTCGATTCAATCGTAGTGCCGCTGTCCAATCCGCGCGCCGGTATGCTGTTTGGCAAAGGCAAGGTAGAGGAACTGCGCGGGATCATCGCGGCCAACGACATCGATCTGGTTATTCTGGACGGGCCGTTATCGCCGATCCAGCAGCGCAACCTTGAACGGGCATGGGATGTTAAAATCCTTGACCGCACCGGTCTTATCCTCGAAATTTTCGGCGAGCGCGCCGCGACGCGCGAAGGCGTGTTGCAGGTCGATCTGGCCATTCTGAACTATCAGAAATCCCGTCTGGTGCGCAGTTGGACCCACCTTGAACGCCAGCGCGGCGGGATGGGCACCGTGGGCGGTCCGGGTGAAACCCAGATCGAAAGCGACCGGCGCGCCATTGCCGAATCTATTCTGCGCATCAAGGGGCAGCTTGAAAAAGTGGTGAAAACCCGCGCCCTGCATCGGGCGGCGCGCCAAAAGGTGCCCTATCCGATTGTGGCGCTGGTGGGCTATACCAACGCGGGCAAATCGACCCTGTTCAACCGGATGAGCGGCGCGCGGGTGCTGCAAAAGGATATGCTGTTCGCCACGCTGGACCCGACCATGCGCGCCATCGACCTGCCCAACGGGCGCAAGGTTATTCTGTCGGATACGGTGGGGTTTATCTCGGAACTGCCCACCCAACTGATCGCCGCCTTTCGGGCCACCCTCGAAGAGGTGCTCGACGCTGACCTGATCCTGCATGTGCGCGATATTTCCCATCCCGATACGCAGGCGCAGGCCCTGGACGTGGCAGATATCCTGCAACAGCTCGGGATCGCCGACCAACGCCGCGATTCCATGATAGAGGTCTGGAACAAGGTTGATCTGCTCGACCCCGAAAGCGCCGCCGTGCAGCGCAATATGGCTGCGCGTGATGCGCAGATCGTAACTACCTCGGCCATAACCGGAGCAGGGCTGGATGATCTGTTCACCATGATCGATGCCGCGCTGGCCGATACGGTAATTCATGAAACCCTTACGCTGGCGTTTTCCGACGGCAGGCAGCGGGCGTGGCTGTTTGCCAATAATCTGGTGGAATCCGAAACCCAGACCGATGATG
This sequence comes from Paracoccaceae bacterium, assembly GCA_027069385.1. Taxonomy (GTDB): domain Bacteria; phylum Pseudomonadota; class Alphaproteobacteria; order Rhodobacterales; family Rhodobacteraceae; genus UBA3077. The sequence goes on along the minus strand of JALXER010000298.1, from coordinate 10,405 downwards.
GTTTTGCCATAGACGTGCTCTGGTCGCCGATGCAACAGGCGCAATTCGCCAAGCTTTAGGGCAGGGCGCGCCGAACCAGAGCAGTCAGGGCAAACAGTATCGCGGCGGTGCAAACGATGCTCGGGCCGGTCGGGGTGTCATACCACACCGAAATTTGCACACCCCCCAGCGCCGACAGCCCGCCAATCGCGGCGGCGATGATCGCCATGCGCTCGGGGGTGCTGGCAAGCGGGCGCGCGGCGGCGGCCGGAATGATCAGCAGCGCGCCGATCAGCAGCGCCCCCACCACCTTGATCGCCACGGCAATCACCAGCGCCAGCGCCACGGTCAGGATCAACTGTTCGTGCCTAGGGTTGATGCCGCTGGCATAGGCCAGATCAGGGCTGAGCGTCGCGGTCAGCAGCGCCGACCAGCGCCAGACCACCAGCACCAGCACCGCCAGCCCGCCCAGCCAGATCACCGCCAGATCACCGCGCCCGACCGCCAGAATATCACCAAACAGATAGGCCATCAGGTCAACCCGCACCCCATGGATAAACGACACCGCCACCAGACCGAATGCCAGCGCAGAATGGGCCAGCACGCCCAGCATCGTATCAACCGCCAGGCCTCGATCCGACAGGTTGGCCACCAGCAGCGCCATCATCAGTGAAACCACCAGCACACCGGCGAAAACCGACAGCGAAAACCCCAGCGCCAACGCCACACCCAGAATGGCCGCATGTGCCGTGGCATCGCCAAAATAGGCCATACGCCGCCAGACCACAAAACACCCCAGCGGTGCCGCTGCCAGCGCGACACCAAGGCCGGCCAACGCGGCGCGGATCAGAAAATCATCCAGCAGGTCAGTCATGCGCGCAATCCTGATCGTGGCTGTGATCATGGCGATACAGCGCCAGCGCGCCATGGGTGCCCGGCCCGAACAGGGCGCGGTATTCAGGCGCCGAGGCCACATGCTCGGGCTTGCCCTGACAGCACACATGGCCGTTCAGGCACACCACCCGGTCCGAGGCATTCATCACCACATGCAATTCGTGGCTAACCATCAGCACCGCGATATCCTGCTGGTCGCGCAGGGTCTCTATCAACTGGTAAAATGCCGCTGAACCGGGCTGGTCCAGCCCTTGGGTTGCCTCGTCCAGCAGCAGGATATCGGCACGGTGGAGCAGGGCGCGCGCCAACAAAACCCGCTGGAACTGCCCACCCGACAACGCCCCCATTTGCCGGCCCGACAACGCCTTGACACCGGCCCGTTGCAGCGCCGTTTCCGCGTCTTGCGGGGCAACCCGCACGGGCAGGCTCAGGAACCGCCGCACCGTCATGGGCAGGGTCGGGTCGATATTGAGCTTTTGCGGCACATAGCCGATCCGCAGCCCGCGCGCGCGCCTTATCCGCCCGCTATCGGGCTTTACCGCGCCGATAATCGCCCTTAGCAGCGTTGACTTGCCCGAACCGTTAGGGCCGACAATGGTCACGATCTCGCCACGCTCGACCGTCAGGTCAACATGGTGCAACACCTCGCGCCCGCCAAATCGAACCCCCAACCCCTTGATATCGATCAGCGCCATCCTAGCCGGTTTCCTGACAATTGGGGCACAGGCCGGTGGCTTCCAGCACGGTTTCCTGCACCTGGAACCGACTTTGCGCCGCGACGTGACCCAGCAGGTTTTGTGCCGGTTTCATGCAGGACTCCGCCACGCAATGGCAATGGGCGCAGATCAGAAAAACCGGCACATGCGCGGCATCCGGTTTGACACAGGAAACAAAGGCGTTCAGGTGCTCTATCTTATGCGCAAAGCCGTGGCTGACCAGAAATTCAAGCGCCCGATAGGCCGTGGGCGGTTGGGCGCTAAACCCCTCGGCACGCAGTTTTTCAAGGATGTCATAAGCCCCCAGCGCATTGTGCCGCGCCAACAGGATTTCCAGCACCCGCCGCCGGATTTTGGTCAGTTGCAACCCCTGTTGTTTACAGGCAAGATCCACCGCCGCCACGCCTTGTTCGATGCATCGGCTGTGGTCGTGCTTGGTAAAACCGGTCGTTTCCATGCCATCCCCAGTCTGTTTATGATTGCAATGTTATACTATTGCATTTATCTAGCTGCAATACCCAATCGGAGTCCACAATGAAAACCGTTTTAACAGCAGTTATGCTCGTATTTTCAAGCCTTTCCGGCCTTACAGCCGCGCCAAGGGTGGTGACCGATATCCTGCCGGTTCAGGCGCTGGTGCAGCAAGTCTTGGGGGATTTGGGCCGCGTGGATGTGCTGGTCGGGCAGGGCGGAGAGCCGCACGAATTTGCCCTGCGCCCCTCGCAGGCCCGCGCGCTGGCTTCGGCCGATCTGGTGGTGCAGATCGGGCCGGCCCTGACCCCGTGGCTGAACAGGGCGTTGCCACGGTTGGCCCCGGATGCGTCGGTTGTCAGCCTGCTTGACCTTCCCGAAACCACGAGATTGACCTTGCGAACCGGCCCGGTTTTTAACGGCGATAGCGCTGCAACGGCGGTTGACCCGCACGCCTGGCTGGACCCGGAAAACGCGCTGGTCTGGCTTGATGCAATTCGCAAGGCGTTATCGCAGGCCGACCCTGATAACGCCGACACATACAGCGCGAATGCTGCAGCGGCGAAGGCAACGATTGAGACCCTCAAAACGCAGATCAACGCGATGGTGCAGCCGATCAGGCAGGTCCGTTTCATGGTCGATCATGATGCATTCCAGTATTTCGAAAACCGGTTTGGCCTGCATGCCTTGGCCTCGATTTCGGATACCGAGGCCACAACACCCGGTGCCGCGCGCATCCGTACCCTAGGGCAGGTGCTGGCCGCTGCACCGGTCGCGTGCCTGTTTGTCGAAGCCGGTGCAAACCAGACCCTTGCACAGTCGCTGGTGGCCGGAACCCCGACCAAAATTGTTGAAATTGACCCGCTGGGCAGTTTTCTTGACCATGCCAGCTATGCCGATTTGCTGCTAGATCTTGCACAAGCCATCGCAAATTGCGAATAGGGGGTTCTAGAAAACCCTGACTCGCGGTTTGTCGGGTATGGTGTAATGCGCATAATAGATATTATGATACTTTAGAACAGGAGGCCGTGGTGAAAAAGGCAACATTGATCGCCGGGCCAACGGCTTCGGGTAAATCGTCTTTGGCACTGGCATTGGCTAAGCGTTATGATGGCGTGATCATCAACGCGGATGCGCTGCAGGTCTATGATATCTGGCGGGTTCTTTCGGCGCGCCCCGATGATGGCGATCTGGCGCAAGCGCCGCATGCGCTTTATGGATTTGTACCTTTTGATGACGCGTATTCGGCTGGTAAATGGTTGAAGGAAATCTCGGAACTTCTTGATACAATCGATAAATACCCGATTATCATTGGAGGCACCGGCCTGTACTTTCGGGCGCTTACCGAGGGGCTTGCCGAAATTCCACCAACCCCGCCGGAGCTTCGGGCCCATGGCAATGAAATGATGCGTATTCACGGCATTGATTGGTTTAAGAAAAAACTGTTAGCTCTTGATAATAAATCATTTAAGAATGTTGACATGCAAAATCCCGCGCGCGTGCAACGCGCATGGGAGGTACGCATCGCCACGGGTAAAAGCCTTTGGCAATGGCATCAGGAAACCCCGCCACCGGTGCTGGACCTTGAGGATTGCCAAACCGTGGTACTGAACTGGCAGCCCGATGACCTGAACGCGCGGATCGGGCAGCGCTTTGACTGGATGATGCAAAACGGCGCGATTGATGAGGTCAGGCACGCCGTTGATATCGGCTATGACCCCGCCCTGCCCTCGGGCAAGGCGCTGGGCGCAAGCGAAATAGCGGCGGCGTTGCGCAATGAGATTTCCTTTGACGAAGCCGCCGAACTGGCCAAGATCGCAACCCGCCAATTCGCCAAACGGCAACGCACCTGGTTTCGAAGCCGGATGAAATCGTGGAAGTGGTTTAATATGACCCCCGAAACGAAGTTGGAAAATATCCTTATGAATCTAGACACTTAGAAAAATATAACTTGCATTTATGTTGCTAATCGCCGATTCTTTATAAAAAACGAACCTGTAGGCAGGCAACATGCGAAGCAATACGGCAGATCCCGAGGTCATCGGGAGCAGAATCATCAGTGCGCCTCTTGTGGGCAAAGCGACCGGCGCGGCCAAGCGTGCGGATAGCGCCACAATCGACAGCCACCACATCATATGGGTGACGCGCGGCGGCGGGCGCATATATATTGACGGAAAACCGCAGGGATTTGGCCCGAACACGGCGATATTTGTACCCGCGCACACGCTGTTTTATCTTGAAATCTCGGTCGGAACCACGGGGTGGCAGGTCAGTGTGCCCTCGGCGCTTCGCATCCCCCTGCCCCATAACGCGATGCTGACCCTGGTCAGAAAACCGCTGCAACAGGCGCAATTATCGCCGGCGTTTGCCTCGGTCCAGTCCGAATTCATCACCGAAAACCCGCTAAGAGGCACGGCGCTGATCTATTCCGTTGGCCTGTTGGCGGTGCTTTTCCAGCGTCTCGATGCGTCGGAAAATCGCAAGGCGATCGAAAAGGACAACGCCAAGCGCCGGTTGATGCGGCGGTTTATAACCCGGCTGAATTCCCGCTATGCCAGTCCGGATACGGTGCGCGATTATGCGCAGGATCTAGGCGTTACCCCGACCCATCTGACACGGGTTTGCCGTGAAACCGGCGGCAAGCCCGCCACAAGGTTTATTCAGGAAAAAGTAATCGAGGAAGCCCGCCACCGGCTGGCCGAAAGCAACGAAAAAATTGCCCGCATTGCCGATGAACTGGGGTTCCAGACACCAGCCTATTTCAGCCGGGTCTTTACCCGGCGCGTCGGTATGTCGCCGCGCCAGTATCGAAAAACCCGGCAAATAAACGACACTCCATCATAGGGTGTATACATTTTTTCCATGTATCCTTGACCTGCGCGGCAAAAAAGCTAATATATCCGTGTTGTATTAGTCCCTCCAAAGGCATAGTTCAACGGGGTGGGAGTGGCGTTCATTCGCGGCTCCCACTTTCTTTTTACCACTTAAAAATGTATTATATCAAAGGTTTGAATGCACCGTTTAACTCCGTTTAACGCGACGTAATGGCTGCATATGGTTGAAATTTTGCGGGCGAATCACAATCTGTAAAAGCTTTGTGTTTGTTGACTTGTGCCCTGATTTTCAAGCCGCTATGACCATGACAACCACCAAACCCGAGGATTCCCTGATGATAATTCGCTATTCCCGCCCCGAAATGGTCGCTATCTGGTCTGCAGAAACCAAGTTCCGCATCTGGTACGAAATAGAGGCCCATGCCTGTGACGCGCAGGCAAATCTGGGGGTTATTCCACAGGCCAATGCCGATGCGGTCTGGAAGGCCAGGGACGTTGAATTCGACGTGGCGCGGATTGACGAGATCGAGGCCGTCACCAAGCATGACGTAATCGCCTTTCTGACCCATCTCGCCGAAATCATCGGTAATGATCAGGCACGTTTTGTGCATCAGGGCATGACCAGTTCCGATGTGCTCGATACCTGTTTCAACGTGCAACTGGTGCGGGCTGCCGACCTGCTGCTGGCCGATATGGACGCGCTGCTGGCGGCGCTGAAACGTCGGGCGTTTGAACACAAAATGACGGTGCGGATCGGGCGCTCGCACGGGATTCACGCCGAACCGACCACCATGGGCCTGACATTCGCGCGGTTTTATGCAGAGATGGACCGCAACAAGGCGCGCCTACAGGCTGCACGCGCCGAAATTGCCACCGGTGCCCTTTCGGGCGCGGTCGGTACTTTTGCCAATATCGACCCGCGCGTCGAGGAGCATGTATGCAAGCAACTGGGCCTAAGCCCCGAGCCGATCAGCACGCAGGTGATCCCGCGCGATCGTCACGCTGCATTTTTCGCTGCCCTTGGCGTGGTTGGTTCGTCGATCGAAAACATCGCCACCGAGATCCGCCACATGCAGCGCACCGAGGTGCTGGAGGCCGAGGAGTTCTTTTCCAAGGGGCAGAAAGGCTCCAGCGCCATGCCGCATAAACGCAACCCGGTTCTGTCTGAAAACCTGACCGGTCTGGCGCGGCTGGTGCGTATGGCGGTGGTGCCGGCGCTTGAAAATGTCACCTTGTGGCACGAACGCGATATCAGCCATTCCAGCGTCGAACGCAACATCGGACCCGACACGACGGTGACGCTCGATTTCGCGCTGGGGCGGCTGACAGGGTTGGTTGACAAGCTGGTGGTCTATCCGGATAACATGCTGGCCAATATGAATAAATTCAGCGGTCTGGTGCATTCGCAACGGGTCTTGCTGGCCTTGACGCAAAAAGGGGTCAGCCGCGAGGACAGCTATAAACTGGTGCAGCGCAACGCGATGAAGGTCTGGGAACAGGGCGCGGATTTCATGACCGAACTCAAGGCCGATCCAGAGGTAACGGCCGTGCTGAGCGAGGCCGAGATCGAGGATAATTTCGATCTTGGCTATCATACCAAGCACGTTGATACCATTTTTGATCGGGTATTTGGCGAACACTGACCGCGCATGAAAAAGGGCGGCCCGTCGCCGCCCTTTGAAACCGTCCTATTCGGACATCAGGACCGGCACAATCATCTGGTGCAGGATCGAATGGGTTACGCCACCAAACGCCTTTTCGCGCAGGCGGGAATGGCCAAACGCCCCCATGACCAGCAGGTCGGCACCGGAATCGGACAGGTGGTTCAGGATCACCGTATCAATGCTTAGCTCGGGCTGGATCTGCTCGACCACCGAGGCATTAACCCCGTGACGCAGCAAGTGCTGCACCAGATTGTGGCCCTGCTGACCGCCGAATTCCTCGTCCCGTTTTTTCGGGTTGACCACCAGCACATCGACATTGTCTCGCGCCTGCAGCAACGGCATCGCATCATTGACCGAGCGCACCGCCTTTTTGCTGCCATCCCACGCGATAACCGCACGACGGGTTTTGGCGCTGTAGCGGCCGATATAGGGCATCACATAGACCGGACGGCCGGATTTGTGCAACACGGCCTCCAGCAGTGCCTCTTTGAAGGCATAGCCCTTGGCGTCGGGGTTGGGTTGCCCGACAAAGATCAGATCGGCGTGGCGCGCAAAAAAGGCAAGCCGCGAAGCGGCCTTGGTGGCTGAACAGGTAATGATCCGCGTGTCAAAATCCACACCGGCGGCCTGTGCGGCGGCGGAAAATTTGTCAACGGCGCTTTGGGCGGCCTGTTGCACGATTTCCTGTTGGGCCTCGGTCAGGCTGGCGGGGAAATCGATGCCGATATAGGTGGAAATGGTCGATTCCAGTGCCAGCGCGATGCCGGTAACCCGCGCCCCTTCGCGTTTGGCCAGCGCAACCGCGGCCTCTACCCTTGCGGCGCAGATATCGGAATCGTCCAGATGAACCAGTAAATCTTTGTAAGCCATTGCGTTCCTCCTTGGCGGGTTTATGCCCTTTGATAGTCCGAAGTGCCGGTTTTGAATTGACTTTTCTCAATCATAGCTGTTTTTGGGCAAATTATCCCACAAAAACGGGCGCACCAAGGCGCGCCCGTTCCAGCCAGTCGCAGGCTGTTCTATTCGGAACCTTTGATCGCCTTGGCCACCATCCACGCGATCGGTGCCGCAACCACAAATCCGACCAGCGCCGCCGCAATAAGCGGCTTGGCGGTATCCATTCCGGCAACCAGCGCGGCCACCATAAACATACCGGCCACGGTCGCCCCGACAAATGTATATATCAACGATGCCAGTCTAAGCATATCATCCTCCGTAACACCAGATTACGGCGTAACTAGCGTGCTTTTGTTGCCCGAACCTTGATCGAGGTCAATTGGACGGCCTAGGATTCTTCGGTTTTGCCGGTGACAACTTCGATCGCCTTGGCGGTAAAGCGTTGCAGCTTTTTGCGCACTTCTTCTTCGGTCGATTTGTCGCCAAGGTCGGCGACAACCTTGCGGATAACGTCCTCGTGCCCGGCCTCTTCCATATCGGCGCGGATCACCTCTTTGGCGTAATCACCGATTTCATCACCGGTTTTGCCCAACAATTCGGCGGCCCAGCGACCCAGACGACGGTTGGCCTTGGCCGAAATCTTGAAACGGGTTTCCTGATCATAGGCGAACTGGTTTTCAAATGCGTTTTCACGGTCTTTAAAAGTAGGCATAATGGCTGGTCCCTTTTCAGTATGGTTCACCCCTTACTAAGGGCTAAAACCGGGATTATACAAGGCCCGAGCGCGAATCCTTGCTCATTTTTTTCAGAACGCCTATAGAGCAGGAAATCCCATAAAATGGAGTGCTGACATGGCGCGACGGCGAATGATCTACGAGGGCAAGGCGAAAATCCTTTACGAGGGCCCCGAGCAAGGCACGATTGTGCAGTATTTCAAGGATGATGCTACCGCGTTCAACGCCGAAAAAAAGGCGGTGATCGATGGCAAGGGGGTGCTGAATAACCGCCTGTCCGAGCATTTCATGACCGGGCTGAACCTGATCGGCGTGCCGACCCATTTTATCAAACGTCTGAACATGCGCGAACAGCTGGTCAAGGCGGTTGAAATCATCCCGCTAGAGGTGGTGGTGCGCAATATCGCTGCGGGGTCGATGTCCTCGCGCCTTGGTATCAAAGAGGGCACCCCCCTGCCCCGCCCGATTATCGAGTTCTATTATAAAGAGGATTCGCTGAACGACCCGCTGATCACCGAGGAACACGCCATCGCCTTTGGCTGGGCCAGCCAGCAGGATCTGGATGAAATGGTCAGCCTTGCGCTGCGGGTCAACGACTTTTTGTCCGGCGTGATGTTCGGGATCGGCATCAAGCTGGTGGATTTCAAGATAGAGATCGGCCGGATATTCGACGGGGATTACCAACGGCTGATCGTGGCCGACGAAATCAGCCCGGATTCGTGCCGCCTGTGGGATATGGAAACCGGGCAAAAGCTGGACAAGGATGTGTTCCGGCGCGATTTGGGTAATCTGGCCGACGCCTATACCGAACTGGCCAACCGGCTGGGCGTGATGCCTAAAAACCAGCAAAATGACGGCCCCAAACTGGTACATAGCGGAGACGAGAAATGAAAGCGCGCGTAGAAGTCACCTTGAAAACCGGCGTGTTGGACCCGCAGGGAAAGGCCATTCAGCATGCGCTTGGCGCGCTCGGGTTTGACGGGGTTGACGGGGTACGTCAGGGTAAGCTGATAGAGCTGGATCTGGCCGAAACCGATCCCGAAAAGGCAACCGCGGCCCTGCGCGACATGTGCGAAAAGCTGCTGGCCAATACGGTGATAGAGAACTACAAAATCGAGGTGGGCTGACATGGCTGGCGGGCTGTTCTTTCGCAAGGTTGGCGCAAAAACTCGGCCTTCGTGGTTTGTAAAGGTGCTGGTCTGGACCTTGCCTGCGCTGTTTATTCTAACAACGATCACGCTGGCTTATGGCACATGGTCCTGGACCTCGGGCGCGGTGAAAACCACCGGAACCGTGGTCAGCATCGAACCGGTTTACGAGGACCGCGAGGCCGGCACGGTTCTGGAAGGGTACTATCTGCCCCGGTTCTCCTATGTGAATAGCGATGGTGAAACCGTCGAGGCGCTTCTGTCGGTCGCCGGAGAAGCCTTTGATTTTGAAATCGGCAGCGAGCATCCGATTTACTATGATCCGGTGGCGGGCGGCAATGTGCGCCTGACCAGCTTTATCTATAATTACACATTTGCGCTGGCCGCTGCGGTGATGGCGGCCATGTCAACGCTGATCGCGTTTTTTCTGTGGGTATGGATCAAATCCATCGGCCAGAAACGCGATGAAAAGGAGCAGTCATGAAAGCGGCGGTTATCGTTTTTCCCGGGTCGAATTGCGACCGTGATCTGGCCGTGGCGCTGGAACGCGCCAG
>JALXER010000298.1:0-504 GCA_027069385.1 Paracoccaceae bacterium | reverse complement strand
CCAAAAGGTGCAAATGGTCTGGCACAAGGATGCCGAGCTGCCCCCGGGGCTGGACCTGATCGCCATCCCGGGCGGCTTTTCCTTTGGCGATTATCTGCGCTGCGGCGCCATTGCCGCGCGGGCACCAATCATGCGCGCCGTGGCCGATTTCGCCCATAAGGGCGGCCATGTACTGGGCATTTGCAACGGCTTTCAGGTGTTGCTCGAAACCGGCCTGCTCCCCGGGGCGCTAATGCGCAACGCGCAACTGAAATTTACCTGTAAGGACGTGCAACTGATCACCCAGACCAGCAATTCCGCCTTTACCAACCGCCTGCGCGAGGGGGGCAAGATCACCGTGCCCGTGGCGCATCACGACGGCAACTATATCGCCGATCCGGCGCTGCTGGAGCGCTTGAACGCCGATGACCGTGTTGCCTTTCGCTATGTGGAGAACCCCAACGGCTCGGTGCAGGATATTGCCGGCATTCTGTCCGAAAATCGCCGCGTGATGGGCATGATGCC
>JALXER010000297.1 GCA_027069385.1 Paracoccaceae bacterium | reverse complement strand
TACCTTGTCGACGTTGGTTTACGAACAGGCCTCGCTTGAGAATATCGGCCAGGCCTCGCCCGCCGCTCTTTTGGTCATCGGAGTGGGGATGCTGGCTGTCATGCTGTTGGCAAGAAGCAACAGATAGTGCCGGGACGATAAGGCGGCTGCGATTTCATCCATTTTCGGGCTTGCAGGAAATCCCGCTAACGCGTAAATCACCCCGAGTGCCCCTATAGCTCAGCTGGTAGAGCAACTGCTTTGTAATCAGTAGGTCCGCGGTTCGAGTCCGTGTGGGGGCACCATAACTATTTGAAATTTAACGGTTTTATAATTTTGTGCCTATTAACCGTCCGACTGTCCGAGTGCGTCCGAGTCGGACGGTGATATAATTTGTGTTGTTGCGGATTTCCAGTATGGACTTTTGACATCAATAATAATGTGGCATTTTTCCGCTCCAGCAATCACTTTCACCGCGCCTGTATCAACCGCGCGCCGAACTTTATCGCGCAATGTCCCGTCCGGCTGGACCACGAAATATGCAGGTAGGTTGTATATTGTCACGGGCAATAACATGCCTGGCGGTTTTTCATTCGTTCACCCCCTTTCATCTGGTCAACATTGCGTAAAAACGGATAAAATCCTATCACCACGACCCAAGAGTTTACATCCCATCCAAAGCCAAGCCTGCCGCATGGCATAGCAATTGGTGCAGCCCTTGGTGTCGATGGAACAGCCGACAATCGGGTTCCATGTTTCGCCGGTCCATGAAATGTTGGTCATTCTTTTACCCCCAGCCATTCTGCAAACTGTGTTTGAAAATGCGTGTTCGCCGCCTCGATGGCGGATTTCAGAGTTTTGCAGCGCAGGTTGTAAAACCCGTTGCCGCAATGACTGACACATAGCCAGAATTCCTGATCCTGATCGATGAGCAGGATTTCATAATCGTAGCCGAACGCCTTTGCGACGTGCAGATTTGCGTCATATGCCTCAAACTCCAGCGGTTTTATGCGGATTGTTTCGGTCATTCATTCACCCCTTCCATCTGGTCAACATTGCGCGGGTGAGGGCGGAACTGGATCACGACCACCCAAGGGTTTGTTGACCCGCCGACGCCGGGATCAAAATTTATTTTGCTCCATAAAGAAATGAATGCTTCCCGTCTGGTTTCGACTTTCAGGATCGGGCTGCCCGGGAACCCATCGTCAACCCATGCCCCGTGCCCAACCGGCAGGTAACGAAGGTGGCTAGGCCACGCACTGCCATCCCAGGTTGTTGTTGATCCGGTTACAACGCGGCGGGTCTGTGTTTTAGCGCCACACAACACAGAACGAACCATGCTGCCGCTCATTAGAATTGGTCGAATGGTCATCACTCACCACCTCATAGCTGCGGCCGCACGACAGGCGCGATCAGCGTCGGCCTTACGCATTTCTCTGGGCCACTGTGTCGCCCAGTCTTGCCACACGATATGACGGCTGGGGCCGATGTGGCACATGATACGTTGACCGGCTGTGCCCGTGCGGCTGACATGGTTGCCGAGCATGTCGGTATAGATCGGCTAGACGGGGCGGGCGTTGCATCCGGCGAGGATGACCACAAGTGCGGGTAGGTATTTCATTTCTCTATCTCCTGTTTGAGTTCACGTAAGGCAGCAAGGCGGGCGTTTGCGATGGCCCATCCCTGCTGATCTGTTTGCGGGTCGGTCAGCACGTCCAGTTCACGGCACATTGCGCGCCGAAACGCTTCTTCAATCTTTCGCAGCATCACGCACCACCAGTCATTTTAAGTAGCAGGTAGGCCGAGCCGATCAGACCGGCGGCGATGATTGTAAAGCCGAAGCCAAACGCCAGAACCTTTTCAGCCGGTGTTAGATGGTCCAGTTCAATGCGGTCTATATCAACCTTGTGTCCGAGCAGACTCTCACTATAGCGTTGGGCTATGAGTTTCGTTGCCAACGATGTAGCCCAAGAGGATTTGATAGCCGCCTGTAGCCCTTCTTCTGCGGCGAGGTCGGTTAGCGCATTAATGTGTGCTTCTGCGGTTTCTTTGACGCGCTGCCGAGCGGTTTTGCTGTCCTTTTCCTTATTCTCATTTGTCTGCATGTCCCCACCTCCTAACTGAATTTATGAGGCGGTGGGTCTTGTGGCTCATTCCACCGATCAAGGGTTTCCTTCATAGCTTTTTTCACATCTTCACGCGGGGCGTTGCCGATATACTGACAACGATGGCCGCCCCAAGTGTAAAGGCTCCACGGTTGGGGCGGCAGTCCGGCGTCCTCTATCATCTTGTCGATGGTCTGGGCTATTTCCGGCAGCAACATCGCCAGCTTTACCTGCTTCTCGAATTCATCCATTGTTTTTCTCCCTATAAAACACATGCCCGCCGATGCGGGCTGTGATTGTCATACGGCTGGCCCAGCGCTGGCTAACCGTTCCATTGTGGTAATACAGTGCGCCGCCTGTCTGTGGCGTGTAGGGCCGAGCCAGCATGTAACGGGCGATCCGTTGCGCATCCCGTCCTTGCGCGTGACGCTGGTCTGGGCTGACCCCTTCCAGTCGCGGGCTGCCGGAGTAGGCCACGCAGAACCAACGCTTCCGTTGATGCGTCGCGCCAACTTCTGACGCCGTGAACAAACCGCTCGCTGGTGTAAAACCCATTCCTTGTAACTCCCGCAAAACGGTTTCTGCACCCAGCGAGACATGACCGGCGACGTTTTCAAGAAACACCCATGATGGTTTGACTTCACGGATAACCCTGGCAATGTCGGGCCAGAGGTGACGGGGGTCATCCGCATTCCTCCTCGAATTTGGCCCGCATTTCATCGTGTTGGCAGGATGGGTTCTGTTCCTGCGCATTGACGATTGCCCTGGCGATGTTCAGGACCGCGCGCTGGTTGTGGGGCGGCAACCGGCGCAGGGCGCGCAGCATTGCGTTTTCGGTAAATGTTTCAGCCCGGCTATTGTCGGTTGCGCCGCAAACGCCCTCGAAAAAATAACCTGGTTCAACTCTCAGTATTCTGGACAGGTCGCAAATGCGTGAGGCGCTGATGCGGTTGGCGCCGGTTTCGTATTTTTGCACCTGCTGAAAGCTGATACCCATGGCGCTGGCAATTTCTGCCTGGGTCATATCCTGCAGTATCCGTCGCTGTTTCAGGCGCTGTCCGATCTGCACGTCTTCGGACCTGGGGGAATGTGTGATTGCGTTCATGCTTTTTTCCTTTTGGTCTGTTCCGGCCGTCTGATCGCCATCACGGCGCGGCTGGCGGTTTCGAATTGGGGCGGCATGTAGGTTTCGCCCAGTTGCCAGTTGGTGGCGGCCGAGTTGCCCAGCACATCGGCCGCATCATCCTTGTTGATGCCGGCGGCGCGGGCGAACATGGCAAAGGTGCGGCGGAAATCGCGGAAATTCAGGCTGGATACACTCGGCATGTTCCGGGCCGCGGCCGTGCGAACGCTGGCAAATCGTTTGGAAAACCTGTCTTCGGTGTATGGTGTGCCGGTGGCTTCGTCGATCAGCAGGTATTGCTGGCCATCGTCCATGTTCTGTTTGATGGCCGCCACCAGCGGTGCGACCTCGGGGTGCAGGCGCATCATGCCCTGGGTGCCGCGTTTGGTGCGCATCAGGGACCAGACCCAGACGGTTTCCTGACCGCCGTTTTCCAAGGGGACGGTAACCTGGCTGAAATCATCTGCCTGCGCACGGCGCACATCGCCCGCCCGCTGCCCCTGGAACAGCGAAATCTTGATCGCCGTGCGCATCGATGCCGCGCCGATCGCGTCGGCCGCATCGCACAGCGCATCTATTTCTGCCCAGCTGGCGCAGCGGCTGCGCGGTTTCGGCGTGTCCATTTTCAGCCGGAAACACGGGTTGGTGTTTTCCGCCCGCCAGCCGATCAGCTCGGCGCGGGAAAACAGGCCTGACATCATGCGGACCAGGGCAACCGCCTGCCGAAGGCCGCAGCTGTCATACAGCGTTTCATACCAGA